>DAOTXG010000137.1:0-6388 GCA_034435515.1 Anaerolineales bacterium | reverse complement strand
CCTGCAAGCCCCGGAACGCATCACGCTCGACGTTCAGCGCGTCCCGTGGCTCATCCCGCCGATCAACGGCGACCGCGAACTCCTCCTTATCGTCTTCCGCAATCTCGTGGACAACGCCCTCAAGTATTCCGCCGCTCCCGTGCGGGTCCACGCCCGGCACACGGCGGGCGCGCTCGTCGTCGAAGTCGTCGACGCCGGGCGCGGCATTGCGCCGCACGAACTGCCCTTCGTCGCCGAAGAGTTCTACCGCGGCTTCAACACGCGCGACGTCGCCGGCACGGGCCTCGGACTTGCGATCGTCAAGCGCATCCTCGAGCGCCACGGCGGCAAACTCGACCTCCTCAGCCGCCCCGGCCAGGGCACCATCGCCGCCGTGCAACTCCCTTATGATCAGACGCGCTAGCAGCGCTGCCGCGCTCTTCACCCTCGGCGGCCTGGCGTTCCTGAGCCTTTTTGTTTTAGGGACGGGACGTCTTTACTTGACCCTGGCTCTCGTCACAGTTACCCCAACCGACTGGCGTGGCAGCGGCATCCCCATGCCGCCGCCTGACCCGGTTTCGCCCACCCACGCAGCCTCGCCAACCTCGACGGCGACCCCCACTTCGTCGCCCACTTCCACTCCCGCTCCCCCGCCCACTCGCACCCCGACGCCTTCTCCCACCCCAACTCTCTTTCCGCCTCTCCCCACCTCGGCTGCGCCCCTCGGCGGCGGCGCAGGCGTCATTGCCTTCGTCTCAGTCAGAGATGGCAACCCCGAAATCTATCGCATGGCCCTGACCGGCGCTGGCCTGACGCGCCTGACTTTCACCGAACCCGTTGACGGCAATCCCGTCTGGTCACCCGATGGCGGCTGGATCGCTTTCTCGTCGGAGCGGGATGGACTGCCGGATATTCACCTGATGACCGCCGACGGCGCCCGCCGACAACGCCTGACGACCGATCCCGGCTACGACGAATTTCCGAGCTGGTCGCCGGACGGCGAGCGGATTATTTTCGATTCCAACCGGACCGGGCAGTTTCAGCTTTATCAGATGCGCCGGGATGGTTCTGACCTGCAAAGGTTTACGGACGTCCTCGCCGACGACGCCGTCGCCAGCTGGTCGCCGAACGGGCACATGCTCGTCTTTGAATCCAAGCGCGAAAGCGAGCAGTATCAGATTTATACGATGAACCCGGATGGTTCTAACCTGACGCGGCTGACGCATACGACGGCGCGCAACGTCCGGCCCGATTGGTCGCCGGATGGGCGACGCATCGCCTTCGTCTCCGAGCGCGACGGACAGAGCGAGATCTACGTGATGAACGCCGACGGGACCGGCCAGCACCGGTTGACGTTCAACCTGGGCGCCGTGCGCTCTCCACGCTGGTCGCCGGATGGAAAGTTTATTCTCTTTGCCTCGGACTTCCTGGGGAATTACGACCTCTTCGTCATCCGCGCCGACGGCTCGGCCGTGTACCGGCTGACCGACCACGCCGCCGACGACTACGCCGGCGATTGGCAGCCGTGAGGCAGGGCGCGACGCTTTTGTCGAGCGAAAGACCGACGAGGCGTCCAAAACAGGCGTGACGTTTTGCGCCTTACGCTTTGCGTTTCACCCCCGCTTTACTTCCTCCGGCAGCTCGTACCACTGCATCCGCTCGCCGATGGCGTCCCGCGCTTTCCATTTCAGGCTCTTAGGCGTTTCGTCCAGCGCCCGGCGCAGGACGTTGAGCCGCTCGACCAGCGTGAGTTTCTTCTCGCCCTCCAACTCGTAGGCGTCGGAGAAGTCGCGCACTTTTTGGACGCTCAGCCTGACGGTCTTCCACAGGCCCCAGTCGTCGGCGCACAGTTTGGCGACGTGCGGCAGGTTGATCGTCTCGACGTCGCCCTCGCCGAAGGGGTGGTCCAGCAGCAAGGCGCACAGGTCGCGCACGTCCTTCTCGTTCATCTGCACGACCTGCATCTTGGTCAACAACAGTTCGGCGAGCGGCAGGGTGACCGGGTCGAGCGTGAAGCGCTGGGGGGCGAATGGGATGGTGTGGCACATGTGGAACCGGCCGACGAAGATGTCTACCTGCCGCTCGTGGGCCGTGTCGAAGAACAACAGGCGGTGATCGCCGTTGAGCAGGTTGAAAGCCTTGTTCGGCTCGTAGCCGGCCTGCGCCATCAGTTCTTCGATTTTGTAGGCGCGCCGGTCGGCGGAGGCGAAATCCAGGTCGGGGTACTGCCGCGCCAGGGAGCGGTGCGCCGCGCTGGGCGAGTGCATCCGCACGGCCAGCCCGCCGAGCAGGCGCAGGGTCAGGCCGCGCGCGGCGGCTTCGGCGATAAGGCGGCGGGCTTCGTCCTGGGCGTCGGGGACGCTTTGAGGCGTGGGCATGGGGAGAGTCCCGCTAAGTTCCCAGAGTTCCCTCAGTCCCTGAGTTCCATGAGTTCCTTCAGTTCCTTTGATCCCAGGAACTTATGGAACTCAAGGAACTAAAGGAACTTGGCTCACTCGACAGGGATTTCCTTGTAAACCAGGTCCAGGTCCACGCCCTGGCTCTTCCGGTACATCTTCGCGCCGAGGTAGATGCCTAGCGCCAGCAGGTACAGGATGCCCATGAAGACGAGCGAGGTGCCATTCTTGTAGCCGTTCTCGTTGATGCTGTAGCCGATGCCATAGAGGGCGTTCGGGTCGAGCAGCCACTGATAGAGCAGGAAGACGAGGAACGCGCCGAAAATCACGCCGCAGACGGTGATGAGCGGGATGCCCGCGACCTGGTACTTGGCAATGGGCGAGGCCTCGTACAGGTCTTTCTTGGCATAGGGCAGCATGATCGCCGCGACGGTTGAGCCGAGGTAGGTCACGGCGATGACCAGCGTGGAGGCCAGCGTCAGGCTGGCGAAGTTCGCCACGTCGTAGACGTAGAGCGCCGAGACGATCAGCCCTGGCACGATCATCAGAGCCAGCGCCCAAATGGGCGTGCGGGTGCGCGGCTCAATCGTCGCCACCGCCTCAGGCAGCAGTCGGTCAAAGGCAGCGGCGAAGATCACGCGCGTCGAGGAGAGGAACACCGTCCCGGCCCAGCCGAAGAACCACATGCTCATCGCCAGCAGGACGACAAATTGCAGGAAGGGGTTAGTGGTGAGGAACATCGCCAGCATGGCCGGGTAAGGCCAGACGTAACCCATCGGCGGCGGCGTGTCGGGGGTGAAGCCCCAGCGGTAACTCCAGTAAGCGGCGTTGGCCTTGAGTTGAAAGTCCCAGGTGATGGTCTTGTCCACCAACAGGAAGAAGATCGCGCCCAGGATGGTGGTGACGACGAGCGCCCAGGCCATGCCCATGAAGTTCTTCTTGAAATCGTCCGCGCCCTTGACTTCGCCGTAGAGCGTCGCGCCCCAGTTCGGCCACAGGTTGAAGAAGACGAGGTAGGGCATGGTCAGGAAGATCGCGCCCAGCGAACCGCCCATGAGCGGCGTGACGCCTCCAGCGGCTTCACCCGCCGCGAGAGTGGCGGCGTACACGCCCCCGGTTGCGCCGAAGAGCCGGGTCGCATTCGCCTCCAGCCCGGCGCGGAAGGCGTCGTTGTTGCCGAAGAGCAGGAAGAGGCACACGACGAGCAGTCCCGCGTTGCCGACCCAGAAGCAGAACTTCTGCACGGCGGCGTAGGTCTTCATGCCCAGCGCGATGATGATGGTCACGAAGACGGAGGTAAGCACGCAGACGAGAAAGAAGGCGTTGGGGTCCGCCGCGAACCAGAGGGCCGTGTCTTTTATGCCCAGCACGCCCAGCAGCGGCACGAAGAAAATATGGCGCAGCATGTCGGCGTAGAGCGGCGTCCACAGCCAGAGGATGAACCACCAGCCGGTGACGGCCAGGACGAATCCCACGCCGCCGCCGAGGATGCGGCTCTGCCAGACGTAATCGCCGCCCGCGCGCGGCATCACGGCAATCAGCGCGGCGTAGACGACGACTTCGGCGAGGATGATGATCCCGCTGATGACCAGCGCCGGGATCAGGCCGCCCTCGAAGAAGTACATCTGGCTGATGATGTAGAAGCCGAGGGTGACCAGGTTGATCGAGAAAAAGGCGTAGATGAAGGCGTCGAACACGGCCCACGAGCGGACGAGGCCGGTCGCCTTCCGGAGGAACAGCGTTGACTCACTCATGGCAGTCTCCTTCCTGTATGGTAACTGTTCAGCCCAGCGCTCTTCTGAACGCTGATCGCGCTGATTAGGCTGATATTCGCTGATGATTTTGGAATTTGGGATTTGGACGCTTCGCGTGGGATTTTCTCCTCTCCTCCTATCGGCGCTTCGGGCGCGCCTTTGGGCTGGTCAGCTCTCTCAGGGCGTCGGCGGCGATCCAACGGGCGGCCTTCGAGTCCCTCGCCTGGATTTCCCTCGCGGCCTGAATGGCCGCTTTCTTAAGTCGGGCGCTGCGCTTGCCGATGCCGCGCAAGGCCCAATTGACTGCCTTCTTGACAAAGTTCCGCTCGTCGTCGGCGGCCTGCTGGATGACGGGCAGCAGCTGGATGAACGCCTCGTCGCCAGTCTCTTGGTCGTGCCAGGCCAGGTAGGCCATCAGCGCGAAGGCGGCCCGCCGGACGAACTCCTCTTCGCGCCCGGCCCATTCGCGCGCTTTCTTCCAGGCCAGCGGCGATTTGTCAAAGAGATTGCCGCACACCTGGTCACAGACATCCCACGACTTGAAATCTTTGACCCAGGCGTCCATCTGCTTTTCGGTCAGACTCTCCGGCGTGTCAACCAGCGCGGCGACGATTTGCGCCTCCGGGATGCCCGTCTTCCACAGGGCCAGCGCGAGTTTGTGATCCTTCCCCAGTTCTTTCGCAATTCGGCGCATGGTCGGGACGGATAACCCCAGCCGTTTGTCCGTCGCCATGCCGAAGCGCGCCATGCCCTCCAGTTGGTCAGGCCGGGCCTGGGCTTGAAGTTTGTCGAGGGCCTCCTTCAGAGTAGCCATTCTCACCCCGTCGTCAACGTATAATTCTTAATGCCCTTGCGCGGGTCAAGCTCGACGAGCGCGCCCTGCAAAACCCCTTGCTCGTACAGGCTGCCGGCGTTGATGCTCAAGGTCTTGCCCAACCGCGCCGCGCCTTTGCCCTCGTGGATGTGGCCGTGCAATGAGAGGAGCGGCTGGTATTTCAGGATGGCGTCCCGCACGGCGGTGCTGCCCACGGGGATGAGCGCCCGCCCGGCCTCCTTGACATTCAGATTTTCGTCAATCTCGGGCGCTTCGTCCAGGTTCGAGCCATACGGCGGGCAGTGGAAGTTAAACACCATTTTACTCATATCGGCGTTTTTGGGGATCATGGCCTCGAGTCTGGCCGCCAGTTCCGTCTCCGGCAGTTCGCGGTAGGTCTTCCACGGCGTCACGTTCGCCCAGCCGGTGCTGACCATCTGGAAGCCGTCGCCCCCTATGGCCACCACCTTGCCCTCGACCAGCTGGACGTGCCTGGAGCGGAGGATCACTTCGTCCGTCTCCGGCGAGTCGTCGTTGCCGGGGCAGACGTAACAGCGCCTGCCTGAGCCGTTCAACTTCTCGTCGGCCAGCGCCATCCACTTTTCGAGCACGCTCAACATTTGCTCATGGAAGAAAGCGTCTACTTTGGCGGGGTCGGCCTCGAACTCGGCCAGTTGCTGCGGCGTGACGCGGAAGGGGTAATAGCCCCGACTGCCGACGCGCTTCTCCATGTCGCGCGCCTCGTCCTCGGTGTTGAGGATGAACTGCTGCTGCAGGAGCGTCGCCTTGTACCGGCCATCCGGCAGCTGAGTGATGGGCACGAGCGCCTTGCCGGTCATATCGCCGCCCAGGACCAGCACGTCGGCGTTATAGAACTTCCCGGCGTTGAGGAACTTCTTCCAGCAGATGTCCGAGCCGTGCACGTCGGTGGCAAAGAAAAGGCGGGTCACGAGGTCTCCTCCGTTGCTCGCACAGGGAGTATATAACCGTGACCGGAAAAGTCAAATTAGCCGGCCGAGCCGATTCTTCTAACTTGACGTGCACCCCCAATTTGCTGTACTCTCCTCACAGCCGCCTCGTCTGGTCAAATGAAACCGAAGGCAGGCGGGGCGTATGACACGACGCCGAGTGGAAGCGCGAGCGATGCCTTCGTGACCAAGATCACGGAGCCGGGCGGGGGGCCACGACGCTGGTCACCATCACCTACACTTACGACCCGCTCTATCGCCTGACGCGCGCTGCGGACAGTGATGCCCGGTCCTTTGACTATACTTATGACGCGGTCGGTAATCGCCTGACGCAGGAAGTATGCCTGAGCGTGGGCTGTACCCCCCTGATAACGAATTATGTGTACGACATCGCCAACCGGCTGACGAGCGTGAATGGTGTGCAATACACCTGGGATAACAACGGCAACTTAATCAACGACGGCACCAACACCTATG
>DAOTXG010000136.1:0-16128 GCA_034435515.1 Anaerolineales bacterium | reverse complement strand
GAGATAGGTTTCGACCCCCTCCGCCGCGTATCTGGCGAGGGCGCCGCCCATGCCCAGCGATTCGTCGTCCGGGTGGGCGAGCACACACATCAATTTCAGTTTGTCAGTCATGTTTCCCTCACGGTTTAGACTCATGTAGCGACTTGATTTCGTTGATTTCGTATTTATTCAGCCTGACGATACGCGCTTTGTCACGCACCAGGGGAGGCACGGCCAGGCGGGCCTCGACCTCGCTCTCCGCCTCGATGATGGCCCACCCACAATGGATGCCGGAATCGCACCCCCACTCAAAATTGTGGAGGAACCCTATGGCGTAAACTTCCTCGATCAGTCTCTGGCAGTTTTCGTCAGTGTGGGGTGTTTCGATCAGATACCTGGGCATGATGGTTTTCCTTCCTGCAAAAGAGTACTGCCAAACCAGGTATCAATCAATACCATAATTCGGATACAATTTATCGGAATTTCAAATAGTAAAGAGCGAGGAGGCCAGGATGGATCTGCACAAACTCCGCACCTTTCGGGCTGTTGTCGAGACGCGCAGTTTTACGGGCGCGGGCGAGAAGGTCTTGCTCAGCCAGGGCCACGTCTCCGGGCATATCAAAGATCTTGAGGAAACCTACGGAGTCAAACTCTTCGACCGACGGGGGCGCATGGTGCAATTGACCGGAGCCGGGGAGATCTTGGACCGGTATGCTCAACGCCTGTTCGCGCTGGCCGAAGAAGCCGAGCGCGCGCTGGACGAATTTAAGGGACTGCTTTCAGGGGAACTTGTGACCGGCGCCAGCACCACGCCGGGGACGTACCTTATGCCGCCCTTGCTTGGCCTCTTCCGCGAGCGTTACCCGCAGATTGGGCTGGACCTGATCATCGGCAATTCGCGCGAAATTCAAGAGCGGGTGCGGGCCGGAGACATGGAGTTGGCAGTGATCGGCCAGGTCCCGGCGCTTGAGGGGCTGGACTCGCGCTCCCTCGTGGACGACGAAATCATCCTGATTGCCTCGCCTCAGCATCCGCTCGCCAGCCGCCCGGCGATTGCGCCCGCCGAGCTGGGAGAATACGAATTCATTCTGCGGGAGGAAGGGTCGGGCACCCGGCAGGTGGTATTGGACGCCCTGCAGGCTTCGGGCGTCAAGGTCAGGCCGATGATGGAACTGGGCAGCAACCCGGCCGTGGCGCGAGCGGTGACGGCCAATCTGGGCCTCAGTTTCCTCTCGAAGTTCGCGGTCGAGGCCGAAATGGCGCTGGGCCAGATTGTGGCCCTGAACGTCGCCGGGTTGAAGATCACCCGCCGTTTCAGCCTCATCTGGAGCAGCGACCACTGGCTCTCACCCGCAGCGCGGAAGTTCATGGAGTTGCTTGAGGAAAAGTATGGCGGAAGCAATCTCTAACGCCCTCGCGCCGGGTTTTCGCGCACTTCAATCTCCCCTGCGCGGAAGACCAGCGGCCAAGTTTCCACGTCACGCAGCACGTCTGCGACAGGCGGGATGTGAAGCGCGGCCCAGTTGCGCCAGAGATTGTCTACGACGACGAACCGCGCCTGCGTATAACGCGGGTCGAAGGCGAAACGGTCGGCAGGGATGTCGGCGGGCAGGTGCGGCGTGGCCCGGCCCTCGGCCGCCACGGCCATCTGAAAGTCGGCGGCGTGGGCGCGGAGCAGCCAGGCGAGGCCGGGCGAGGCGATGACCAGATCGTCGCTACGGGCCTGCTGGTTGACGAAGTCAGCGACTGCGCGGGCATCCGCCGGGTTGAGCAAAAATGCGTCCACATCCGTCAGGAAACGATCTCCCACTTGCTCGAAGGTGGATTTGACCGACATGACCAGGGGCGCGGCGAGGAGTAAGGCGCAGGTGAGCGCTGCTCCGGTCGCCGCCAGACCCCCGTGCTTGTCATAGCCCCATTGACTCGACAGCCCAGCCAGCGCGCCTGCTACAGTTCCCCAGATGTGCGGCGCGCCATAGCGGATCAGAGCGGCCACGCCGAGCGCCGTGAGGGGCAGCAGTGGAATCAGATAATACGCGCTCAGGCTGTAGAGCGCGACCGCGCGCCCCAGCAGCGTCAGCGGCAAAAGGAAGAAGAGCAGGCTCAGCCGCCGCAGCCGGGCCGGGCGGAGGAGAAACAGGCCGATCAGGCCGACAAGGATCCACGCATCCCCGGTGATCAGCGTGGTGTAGTTGTCGGCCAGCGCCAGGAGTTGCTGGGGCAGGGGGAGGGCGTTCAGCCGAAAGAGGTTGAAGCGCAGGTCGAAAAGAAACGCGCGGGGCGCACCAGCCAGCATGAGGGCGGCGTACACCCCGAATGGCGAGGCCGCGAGGGGCAAGACCCAGGACAGATCACGCGCGCGGCGCACAGAGACGACGAGCGCAAGCGGCGCCAGAAAGGCCCCCATCAGCAAATCGGAAGTTGCGCCGAGGCCGATGGCGAGCGCGGCCAGCGCCAGCCAGCCGCGCCAGGTCGCCTTCAAGTATTCGAGCGAGCCGAGAAAGGCAAGCAGGACGAGCGGGGTAAGCAGGTTGTAGCTGAAGCCGAAACGGCTGTAGAGGATGGCTTGCGGGTAAATGGCGAGGACGAGCGCGGTGAGGAGCGCGAGGCCGGGATCGCGCGTTGCGCGGCGCAAGACACCGTAGAGCAACCCCACCGAGATCACGCCGAGCGTTCCGGTGAAAGCGCGGAGCGTCCCCATCGCGTCGCCGCCGAGGCGCAGCAAACCCGCGACCAAGAGGTCGAAGAGCGGCAGGCGCGCGACGAGCAGAGTGGATTGAGTGAGGGCCAGATATTGGACGCGACCGGCGAGCAGTTCCTGGGCGATGGCGAGGTGCGTGCCCTCGTCCGTGTACCAGCCGGGGTTATCGGCGAGGTTGGCTAAACGGAGATAAGCGGCGAGAGCGAGGATCAGCAGAAGGGCGAGCGCTTCCAGGAGCAGGGCTTTTCCAAAGTCGCCCGGCGATTTAAATCGCGGCACGCTACGCGTAAGGCGAAGTCTGCCTACGCAGACTGGTTCTTAGTCGCCAAAGAGGGAGAGGGGAGGTAGCGCGTAAAACGTAATGCGTAAAACGTAATACGAGAGGCGTGACGCGTGATGTGTGAGACATGATTGATACGCAATACGCAACACGCAATACGTAATACGCATCACGTCTCAATACACATCCGGCCGGCGGTCTTTGAAGACCGGGATGCGCTGGCGCACATCGTCGGCCATCCCCAGGTCAATCTCGGCGGTGAGCAGGGTCTCGGCGCTGCCAGCCTCGACGACCGCCTCGCCCCACGGGTCAATCACCGCCGAGCCGCCGCCGAAGTGCTCGCCCTTGCTCTCGCCCACGCGGTTGCAGGCGGCGACGAACATTTGATTTTCGATGGCGCGGGCGCGCAGGAGCGTCCGCCAGTGAGCGGCGCGGCGGCTGGGCCACTCGGCGGGGAGCAGGGCCAGCCGCGCGCCGCCCAGCGCGTACTTGCGCCACATCTCCGGGAAGCGCAGGTCGTAGCAGATGCCGAGGCCGGTCATGCCCCACTTGGTTTCGACCAGTTCGAGTCTGTCGCCCGCCGCCAGCCACAGATGCTCGTCCAGCATTGGTACCAGATGGACTTTGCGGTAGGCAGCCCACAGCCCGCCGTCCGGGCCATAGAAGGCGAAGGTGTTATAGGCCTTGCCGTCCAGGGCCTCCAGCACGGAACTGGCGATGGCGATGCGGCGCTCTTTGGCGAGCGCGCTCAGGTGGGCGAACATCCCCTCGCCCAGCGGCGCGGCGTGCTTCGGCCAGTTCTCCAGGTCGTAGGCGGTGGACCAGAGTTCGGGGAAGACGACGAGCGCGGAGCCGCGCCGCGCGGCCTCCGCCGTCCACTCGCGGACGCGCTCGAAGTTCTGCTCGGGCTGGCCGAGGTGGAGGTGCATCTGACCGAGGGAGAGATTGAGTCTCATCGTGAGTCACCGGATGGAACGGATAGTCGGGATGGGAGAATTTTAGCAGAGAAAGTCCTCGTCAGCCCCTGGCGTAGTCCTATTGACATAGGGAGTACAATAGGAGTGTAAGGGTCAACTTCCTGCGCTTATGCTTCCCGCGCAGGTTTCTCGTAGAACAACGCTCGGCTCTTCCAAAGAGCAGAAATACAAAAGCATACACGCACGCTGCCCGGCACTTCCTGACCTCGTGGCCCCCTGTAAGCACGCATCTGCCAGAAAGGAGATTGTCATGCGCAACCTCGTGCACGCCCTCTCGCTCCTCAGCCTGCTCGTCGCACTCTCCGGCGGCTCCGTGGCGAGCGCAGATTCCGCCAGTCGCCCCCCTGTCCAGCAGGGAGAGGCGCTGGACATCGCACTCAAGTATCTTGATCGAAATAAAGGACGGCTGGGATTGACCGGCGCCGATATAGCGGATGTGATTGTGACGGATCAGTATGTCAGCCCGCATACTGGCGTCACCCATATCTATTTGCGCCAGAGCTTCAACGGGATTGAAGTCTTCGACGCCAACATCAACATCAATATTGCCCGTGATGGCAGCGTCCTGAACCTGGGCGGTAATTTCATCTCCCATCTCAGCGCGGCCATCAACCGCAAAGCGCCCGTTCGCTCGGCGATTGAGGCCGTTGAGGCGGCCGCCCAAGATCGGGGGCTTGGCGCGCCCAAAGGGCTGCGGGTCTCCAGGGCGAAAGGGGGGCCGGCTCAGGAAGTCGTGTTGAACGAAGCGGGCATCTCCCTGGAACCGATTCCGGCCAGGCTCGTGTATCAGCCGGTGGCAGGCGGGCAGGTCCGGCTGGCGTGGAACGTCGAAATATACGAGCCGAGCGCCGAGCACTGGTGGAGTCTGCGCGTTGACGCGGAAACCGGCCAGGTGCTCTCGCAGACTGATTACGTGAACCAGGACAATTGGGGCGCGCCGACGGGCGGTGCAGCAGCGGGCGGCAGTTCGCGGGCAAGGGC
The DNA here is from genome assembly GCA_034435515.1 of Anaerolineales bacterium. Taxonomy (GTDB): domain Bacteria; phylum Chloroflexota; class Anaerolineae; order Anaerolineales; family UBA6663; genus DATDRS01. The sequence continues at coordinate 11,210 of DAOTXG010000136.1, read as the reverse complement.
GGCGACGACGTATGCCCCCGGCGCTGACGAGTATCATGTCTTTGCCCTGCCCAAAGAACACCCCAATGACGGCCCACGCACGCTCGAAGCCAGTCCGGCTGACGCGACGGCTTCTCCCTTTGGCTGGCACGACAGCGACGGCGCCGCTGGCGCCGAATTCACTGTGACGCGGGGCAACAACGTCCATGCGTATACAGACATAGATGCCAATAACGCGCCTGATCCCGGCAGCGATCCCGACGGCGGCCCGAGCCTGGTCTTTGACTTTCCACTGGATCTGAGCCAAAGCCCCAGCACCTACCGGCCCGCGGCCGTCACCAATCTCTTCTACTGGAACAACATCATCCACGATGTTTTCTATGGATATGGCTTTGACGAGGCGGCCGGCAACTTCCAGGTCAATAACTACGGCAAGGGCGGCGTGGGGAATGACGACGTGCGGGCGGAGGCCCAGGACGGGAGCGGCCTCAACAACGCCAACTTCGCTACGCCCGTGGACGGCCTTCGGCCGCGTATGCAGATGTTTATCTGGATTCCGCCGGGCGGCTATGTCGTCACTGTCAACGGCGGGCCGATCGCCGGCGACTACACTGCGACGCCGGCGGTATTCGGCCCCCGGTTATCCGAGAACCCACCTCTAACGGGTGATGTGACGCTCGTCAACGACGGCGTGGCTGCCCCATCCACCACCGACGCCTGCGAGCCCCTGGTGGGCTTCCCGGTCGGGCAAATTGCCCTGCTCGACCGGGGCACATGCACGTTTGTGGTCAAAGTTAAAAACGCCCAAAACGCCGGAGCGATTGGCGTCATTGTGGCCAACAACGTGCCGGGCAACCCGATCACGATGGGAGGCGCCGATCCCACGATCGTGATTCCGTCGCTGATGGTGAGCCTGGACAACGGCAACCTGTTCAAAGCCAACCTTCCCTTTAATGCGACGCTCCGATTTGCCGGCGATCCTGTTCCCAGTCGCGATAGCGACCTGGACAGCGGCGTGATCATCCACGAATACGGGCATGGCATCAGCAACCGGCTGACGGGCGGGCCTTCCACCGCCGCCTGTCTGAACAACGCCGAGCAGATGGGTGAAGGGTGGAGCGACTGGCTGGCGTTGACGCTGACGACGCATCCCGACGATACCGCGACGACCGTCCGGGGCATTGGGACCTATGTGATTTTTGAACCGCCGGACGGCGCGGGCATTCGCCCCACACCCTACACGACCGACATGGACGTGAATCCAACCACTTATGGCGACATCGGCGGCCTGGCCATTCCGCACGGCGTCGGGTATGCCTGGGCTTCAATGCTCTGGGAGGTATACTGGAACCTGGTAGCCAAGCACGGCTATAACCCGGACGTCTACGACGACTGGACCACTGGTGGAAACAATCTGGCGATTCAGTTGGTCATCGACGGCATGAAAATGCAGCCGTGCCGCCCGGGGTTTGTTGACGGTCGCAACGCCATCCTGCTGGCGGATCAGGTCCTTACTGGCGGCGCCAACCAGTGCGCTATCTGGGAGGGCTTTGCCAACCGCGGCCTGGGCCTCAGCGCCGCCCAGGGCAGCAATACCAGCACGACCGACGGCACAGAGGCGTTCGACCTGCCAGCCGGGTGCCATTTCAGCGGCTTCTTTGGGAAAGTCCAGGGTCCACCGACCCTCAACCAGGCCCAGGCCGGCAGAGTGGTACCCCTGATCTTCAGTCTGGCTGGCGACCGTGGCCTCGAGATTTTCGCGGCGGGCTACCCGGCCTCCCAACCGATTGACTGCGACTCGAAGGCCCCTCTCGGCCCGGAAGAGCCAGCCAACCCGCCGCCCGACAGCGGCCTGACCTACGATCCCATCACCGACCGGTACAACTTCCCCTGGCAGACCAGCCGAGGCTGGATGAATAGTTGTCGCCAACTCATCGTGCGCTTCAGTGACGGCACCGACCCGCGTATCGCGTACTTCAGATTTGGGCGATGAGAGAAACCGTACTTTAAGATAACGTTCCAGGCCCGCGGGGACGCGGGCCTGGAACATTAAAAGCAAGAGATTACTCCGCCTGCGCCATCTGTTTCTCTACGCTCGGCAGGCCCAACTCGTCCACGAGAGGCAATTCGGTCGGCTCCAACACGGGCGCCTGGGCGGGCTGCCTTTCACTGTGGCGGAAGAACAGCCAGGTGAAGGCGATGGCGAGGCCGTAAAGAACCGCCGTCGAAATGAAGAGGGGCGCAAAGCCCCAGCGGGCCTGCACCACGCCCGAAAGATACGGCCCGACCGCCCAGCCAACCTCCCACATCAACTGCTGCACGCTGTTCACCGCGCCGCGCTCGCGCTCCGGCGTTTGTTCCATGGAGAAGGCGGAATACAAGGGGTTGCTCATGTTCATTAATGCGCCGCGCACGAGGAAGGCCAGGCCCGCAAGCCAGTAGACGGGGACGAAGCCCATCAACAGCAAGAAGAACAGCGAGCCGCCCTGGGTGAAAACCACGGCCTTGATCTTGCTCCCCATGTTCTCGGCCAGGCGCGGCCCGACGACGGTGGCAAACCCGGTGAGCGTCGCCGACAGGCTGAACAGCAGGCCCAACTGTTCGTCGCTGATGAGAAACTTGCCTTTGAAGAACAGATTGAGGTAGGGGATCAGCGTCGCCGCGCCGAAGCCGATGAGGATATTCGGCGCGGCGAGTTTGAGCACGGTCGGGCGGAAGAGTTTGCGGAAGTCTTCCGCGCCGACGGGCGGTTCCGGTTTGATCCCGGCCCAGCGTGAATCGCGGATGAAATACACGGGGACGAGCGCCAGCCCGCCGCCCAGGGCGCTGGCGACGAGCACGGCCTGATACGCTTCCGGGCTTTCCGCGCCGACGCCCAGCCCGCGCGCGAACCAGGCCGGCAGCTGCCCGGCGAGCAGGTTGCCCACCGAGCCGGAGATGGTCATCAGTCCGAAGTTCAGGCTGAAGAGCAGGGTGCGCTCCTTTTCGCGCGAGGCGCGCATCATGAACGGGGCCATGCTCAGGAAGTAGAGCGAGTTGGCCGCGCCCATCACCGCCGACATGAACACCATCAGGCCCTGCGTCTCCGTCGTCACCAGCACCCAGGCCGCCCAGGTCGCCACCGTCAGCCCGATGAGCATCGAGCGCCGCCGCCCCAGCCGGTCGGAGAGGACGCCCATGGGCACGCCGACGAGCAGCGCCGCGCCGGAGGGCAGGGCGTTGAGCAGGCCGATGAAATCCAGGTCGTAGCCCCGGCTGCGCAGGTAGATGTTGAAGAACAGTTGAAAGCCGGAGAAGGTGACGCCGCCGATGAGGGTGGAGAGCAAAAATAACTGCGCGTTGCGGGTAAATTGGTCGAGATATTTATAGAGCGGACTGGCGCGCAACAGGTATTGCAGATGACGGAAGAGACGCATGACGACCTTTGGATCAGTTCCAGATTTTGGTCAGGGTGGCGAGGAGGTATCTCATCGGCCGAGCGGCGCGAGGCGCAAAGTGACGATTTCGTGAGGTCGAACGAACAGGCTGACGGCGTCGCCGTTCGGCGTGAGAGCCGCCTGGTTCTCCTCCAACAGATTTGTGCGCCAGGCCGCCGCCAGCCCAAAGCCGGTCTTCAACGTCACCGGCCCTCGTCGCCGCTGACTCTCGTAGAAGCGCACGACGACGCCGTTGCCGTCCTCGGCCTGCTTCACCGTCTCCAGGACGATGTGGGGAGCATCACATTGCACCAGGGATGGATAACCAGGGTTAGTGGAAGCCGGCCTGGCCTTCGTCGCACGCAGCGGGCCTTCGTCTTTCAGCGAGTAGACAAGCAGAGGGTCATTCAGGGCGTAAGCCGAAGCAATGGTCGTCTCATTCCAACTTCCGCCATGCGGCAGCAGGCTATAGGCGAAGCGATGCTCGCCTTGATCGGCCTCAGGGTCGGGCAGAGTCGGGCTGCGCAGCAGGCTGAGGCGCATGACGTTATCGCGAATGTCGTGGCCGTACTTGCAGTCGTTGAGCAGGCTGACGCCGTAGCCGCCCTCGCTCAAGTCCACCCACTTCTGGGCGCAGGTCTCAAAGCGCGCCCAGTCCCAACTAGTATTGCGGTGAGTGGGCCGCTGCACGTTGCCCCACTGGATCTCGTAGGTCGCCGTCGGCGCAAGGATGTCCACTGGGAAAGCGACCTTCAGCATAATGTGCCGTTCGCGCCAGTTGATGTGCGTGTCGAAATCCAGCCGAGGCTGATGATACGCGAGCGAGAGGCGCTGCACGTAATCGCTGTGCAGGATGCGGCGCTGAACCTCCAGCGTGGCCCGCAAGGGGCCAGCCTCCACCACCCGCACCGAGGTCGCCGGATCGCTCGTCCACATTTTGTCGTCGAGAAAAATCTCCACATCCCAGGCATCCCAATACAAAGGGCGATCCTCGAACGCCTGGAATTGATTGGCGCTCACGCCCGGCGGCAGCACCTCGCGCTGGTTGGCTTTGTCGTAGAGGCGGATCAGGTCGCCCGCCGCGTTCAGTTCGACGCGGAGATATTCATTCTCGAGCAGCGTGGGCGTGGCCGTCAGGCCCGTGTTCGGCAGGTGTGTTTGACCCTCAGCCACAGTCAGCGGCGTCACGCTGAACGGGGGCAACGCTCCCGCGGCGATCCAGGTTCCATCAGCAGTGGCCTGAGTCAGCACCGGTGTTCCGTCGGCGCGCCGCAGATGTTGGCCCGCAGGCAATTGCCCGGACCAGAAAGCCAGATCGTTTTGCCCAAAGCTGGTGGGGTTGACGATCAACAAGGTCGGAGCAGAATCCCCGCGCAGTTGATGCCCGATAACGGCAAGGGCGGCGTCGCGCACGGCGGTCGCCGTTGCCTCGATCACGGCATATTCTTTCTGCGACTCGACGTAGACCGCCCGGATGCTGCTCCCAGGGATGATGTCGTGAAACTGGTTGAGGCAAACTAATTCCCACGCCTGGCGCAGCGTCGCCGCCGGGTATGGATAACTCGCATCCAAGAGGGCGGCGAGCGTCGCCAGGAACTCGGCGTCGTGCAGCAGGAACTCGCTCTTGCGGTTGGCCCGCTTGTTGCGGCTCTGCGTCGTGTACGTGCCGCGGTGCAGCTCGAGATACAACTCCCCGTTCCAGGTGGGCAGGCGGTCGCCCGACTTCGCCTCGAGGTCGCGGAAGAATTCGCCGACCGGCGCCTGGCGCATACGCGGGGTGGCGGGAAAAGCGGCCATCTCGCGGATGTTCTCCAGCATCTCCCGTGTGGGGCCGCCGCCGCCGTCGCCATAGCCGAAGGCCATGAGCAGGCTCTGCTGAAGTTCTTTCTGCTGAAAGTTAGTCCACGTGCCGATGGCCTGATGGGGCGTGGCCTCGGCGTTGTAGGTGCTCGCGCCGTAGCCGCCCGGGTCCGGCGTGGTGCTGAAGTGCGTCAGCACACGGGTGCCATCCAACCCCTGCCACCAGAAGGTGTCGTACGGCAGGCGGTTGTATTGGCTCCAGCCGATCTTGATGGTGAAGAAGTAGTTCAGGCCGGCTTCTTTGATCAGTTGGGGCAAGGCCCAGGCGTAGCCGAAGACGTCGGGCAGCCACAGCACTGGCGAGTCGGCGTTCGGGCCAAAATGCTTGCGGAAGAATGAGCGGCCAAGCAGAAACTGCCGGGCGAGGGACTCGGGGCCGCTCAGGTTGCAGTCGGCTTCCACCCACATGCCGCCGATAGGCTCCCAGCGCCCCTCGGACACGTGCTGTTTGATCGCGGCAAAGAGTTCCGGGTAATCCTGCCGCACAAAGTCGTAGAGCTGGGGCTGGCTCTGCGTGAAGTGGTAGTCCGGGAACTGCTCCATCAGGCGCAGCACGGTGTGGAAGGTGCGCCCGGCCTTGCGCCGGATCTCGTCCACGGTCCACAGCCAGGCCACGTCGAGGTGGGCGTGTCCGGTGGCGATGATTTCCACGTCGAGGGGCCGCCCCGCTTTCTCGATCCCTGCGCGCAAGGCGGCGTGGGCGGTCGCCACGCAGGCGTAGAAATGTTCCTCAAATGGTTCTCGGGTGTCTAAAATCTTGAACGCTTCGTCCAAAGCATTGAGCAAGCGCCCCCTGGCCGGGTCGTCCTCGTCCAGGCCGTTGGCGACGCCCAGGGCGACGCGGGCGGCGGCGACGAAGTCGCGCGTGGGCTGATCAATCTGGACGAGGGCGCACTCGCCCATGAAGAGTTGAGTGCCTGCCTCGCCGGGTCGCATGTCGCCGCCGAGGCCAGTCCAGCCGTGCAGCGCGAGTTTGTGCGCCTGTCCATCCCGCCATTGGGCCGGGAGCAAAATCTCCTGGTGGTGACGGTCGCAGGTCCCAAACGGCTGGCCATCAACGTAGGCCAGGGCCTCAGGATGGCTGAAGTCGCCTGAGGCGCCCAGCGGCAGGTAAAGCGCAACCGGGGCCTCAGAGACCCAGTCCTCGGGCGCCTGAAACTCAGTGCGGAGCACGAAATCCGTCACCCACTCGCCCCAGTAAGTGTGAGGGTGGATCACCGACCAGGCGGCGTCGTCTAGGTCCGGGCCAATGGGCGGGGCGTCCAGCGGGCCGGCCAGCGCCGCGTAACGAAAGGGCGGCAGGCGGTGACGGCGCCGGTAGACTAAGGGTTCGATCAGACGAAGGCGTTGCGCGATCTTCTGGGATGTCCAGCGAATTTTGTGAATCAAGTTGTTCCTCCTGTTCCACCTTCTGGACCTCTAGCTTTACCTTGAGAGGTTAGAACGGCTCAACAGCAGCATACTAACTCTACCTGCTTGCGTTAATCCAACATGCCAAAAAAGTCTGGAAAAGTCTTTCAGGATTGACATGATACGATGTCAATGCTACAGTAACGGGCAAGCCGGGAGAACAATAGGATGAATGGGACAGTTCTGCAAATTCAGAATGGAGCGGTGGCGCTCCCCTCCAGACTCCGCACGCGGTATAAACTGGACGAGGGCGATGTGCTGATGCTGATTGATCTGGGAGGGGTTTTCGTTCTTTCTCCCACGGAGGCGCTAATTCCCCGGTTAGCGTCCGAACTCGAACAAAAGCGTAAAGCGGCTGGCTTGAGCATGGCCGACTTGCTGGAGGGGCTGGATGAGCAACGCCGAGTCTACGCCAAACAAAAGTACGGAATCACCGCCTCCGCCCCCGCCGATTCCCCGCCTGCTCGTGGACGCCGACGCCCTCGTCGCGGGCGCGTTCTCAACGAGCGGCGCTAGTCTGGTCGTTCTGACTCCAGCAAAATTCATACGAAGATTAAGACAGGCCATAAGTCGCCTGGCCCAAACCGAGTCCGGCGAGCAAGCATGAATCAACTCAAGGCAAACACAAACGACCTCTGGCGCGGAAAGAGGATGTTCAACAGCACGTCGGCCTCGTCGTTCGCGCCGCAGTCCGGGTAGGCGTGGCGCAAGTCGGACAGCGAGCGGAAGCCGAAGAGCAATTGCAGAAAGACGAGCGGCGGGAAGGTCGCGTCCTCAGTCACGCCGGCCGGCCGTTGCCAGGGTTCGACCGCCGCGATTTTCCCTTGCTCGAAGACCAGGCGAAAGCCCGTCTGGTATTCGTGCACCTTCAACTCGCCGCTATGCCCGGCCATGACCGATTGCGCCAGCCGCGCTTCGAGCGCCGGGGCGATGCGCCGCAGAAAGCCGGGCGCGTCGGCCACACGGACGTACCAACCATACGACCGGCGAACCTGCGGGAACAATTCGGGGATGGCCTCGAAAACGGGATGCTCGCCCCCTAACTGGAAGTAAAGCGCGCGTGCTTCTTTATTCCGCGCGGCAGCACAAGCCTCGGCCATCGCTTTGAGCGCGCGCAGGACGCCGGGCATGACGGCGCGCAAGGATTGCCCCGCCGTGACCGCGATCTCGGTGACGCGGAACAGGTCGCTCCACATCTCTTGCTCGGGCGCGCAATAACCAACCGGGCGGCCTTCGGCGGTCTCGACGATTTGCAAGGGCCGCCGCTCGAACGAGTCGGCTGAGGCCTCGACCAGCTGGTAACGCCACATCCAATCGGGGCGCGGGCAGGCCACTAACCACCGCGCGCACTCCTGCTCGTAAAGCGGCGCGGCAAAAAGCAGATCATCCATCGTCATCGGGCGCAGGCGATAGGCTTCTGTCTCGCCTTCTTTCAGCGCGGGAATTGTGGACAGCGGGATGGCGCGCCCGCCGTCGAGGTCGAGCGCGTACTCGTACCCGAACTGGCGGTAATACCATGGGATGCCGGTGATGGCCTGAACCTGATGCCCCATGGCCGCGCTGCGGGCGTGGTGCACTGCGAACTGCGCCCGCACCAGCCCGCGCCGCCGATAGGCCGGGTCGGTCGCCACCGCTTCCGGGCGGCCCACCTCGAACGGGAGGCCGGCATACGTCCACGTCTGCGGGATGAGGCACATCGTGGAGACGATCTTGCCGCCCGCGCGAGTATCTTCGACCACGGTGACGTTGCCCGGCCCGCAGGTCGGGTGCGCTTCCGAAACAAAGTCGCGCGTCCAGGCGGCGATGCCTGCCTCGAACTCACCTTCTCTATCGCCCAGGAAAGTCCCATTGAACTGCGCGAGCGGTTCGACGTCGGCGGGTGTGGCATAACGAAAGAGGAGATCCTCGCCGAGGTCGCGAGGGAGGAAAGGGAGGGACATGGGGAAGGAGGAGTAGGAAAGGGTAAGGAGTAAGGAGTAAGGAGCAACTTTGCCTCGCGGTTCCTCGTCAGGCATGGCTGTTGAGCAGCTGCTCGATCTCTGTGCGCGCCTGGGCCGGGTGGGTGAAGAGAATGCCGAACATCCCTACCGCCCGTGCGCCTTCCACGTTGGGCAGCATGTCGTCCACGAAAACGGCCTCGGCCGGTTGAACGCCGAGGCGCGCCAGCGCGCGGCGGTAAATTTCCGGGTCGGGTTTTTCGACGCCCTCTTCGTAAGAGAATACCATCTCGTCAAAATTCGCGCCGCCTACCTGGGCGGTCACCTGCTCCCGCGCACCCCGCAGTGCATTGCTGATGATCCCGGTCTTGACGCGCGCTCGCAGGGAGGCGATGTACCGGATCAGGCCCTCGTCCCACACGTCGCCTTTCCAGAAATCGGCCCTCAACGCTTCCAATTCGGCGGGGGGCAGTGACAGCCGGCGGGCGACCTCCGCCCAGTTGTCGTCCCAGGTAGCCTGACCCAGGCTGGCCCGTTGCGAAACGGGATTGTTGAAGACCAGGTCGGCCAGTTCCCAATCCCGCATTCCGAAACGCCGCTCCCACTGGCGGCGCGGCTCGAGATCCTCGGTGCGGACGAGCACGCCGCCCACATCAACCAGCACTGCGCGAATCATGTCTTGCTCCTTGTGTCGGCGGCTGTTTGTGTGCGACGACCCACAAAAACGTCACCGGCTGGCCGTCTTCGTTGGCTGTCTCCTCCACCGCGCTGAAGATCGTCAATCCGGCTTCAGCGACCAGCCGCCGATTGGTCGCCGCGCCCCAACTGCTGAAGAACATGGGCGCGCCCAGCCAGTCGTCTTCGTAGCCGGCTTCTTCGTCGTGCGCGCCCAGCGCGGCGACGAACAGCCCGCCCGGCCTCAACCACCGGGCGATAGCCTGCAGCAGGCGCGGATGCTCGTCGCGCGGCACGTGGCCGATGGCGTAGAACGCCGTCACCGCATCGAACCTCGCGGCCGGGAAGTCGAGGCGGGTCATGTCCGCCCGCAGGAATTGCGCCCCCGGCGCATTCTGCTGCGCAAGCGCGATCTGCTCCGCCGAGATGTCCACCCCGGTCACGCGAAACTTTCCGGCGAGCAAGCGGGTAGTCGGCGCGCCCGCACCGCAGCCCAGTTCCAGCACCTCCGCGCCGGCGGGCAGGCGGTCGAGCAAGAGCGCGGTGTATTTCGCGCGTTCCGCGACGCGCACGCCGCCGGCCCAGGCGAGATAGCGCCTGGCAATAAGATTGTAACCCTGTTCGACGATTTGCCTGGGATCGGGGTTCATCGGTGGCTGGTAATTACCAATCCTGCTTATAACCCACTTTGCGCGGGTCGGCAACGCCGCCCAGTTCGAGATAGGCGCTCTCGACGTTGAGTTTGTGCGGGAACTCGTTGTCCGCGCGCTGGCGGTATTCCATGTCCACGCAGGCCGTCACCGTCTCTTCCACCGACTTCCCCTGTTGGATGGCCCGCTTGACCCTCGCGCGCAGTTCGGACAGGTAAGCCCGGTCTTCGTCCAGCCGCTTTTGAATCTCGGCGCGGTCGGTCGTCGCGCTCCCATGCCCCGGAACCAGCGCGCGGATGTCCCACCCGGCGAGCATCGCCAGTGTGCGCTCGTAGGCCGCCAGGTTGTCGCTGACGAACGGAATCTCCTGGTCGCTGAGGATGTCCGAAGCCCACAGCGTCCTGCTCTCGGCGTGGTAGATGGCAAGCTGGTCGGCGGCGTGGCCGGGCACGTGCGTCAGCCGCAGCATAAGCGCGCCGACGGCGATAGTCGTCTCGGTTTCAAACGTCTCGTCGGGGCGCGGGATGACGAAAGGCGTCTCGCGCTTCACGCCCGCCTGCTGCTCCCAACGGCTGATCTCGCGGCGAATCTCGGCGTCATAGTGTTCGACTTCGGCCAGGTAGTTGACGTGGGCGATGGTCTTCACCCCAGGGAAACGCTCGGGCCCGAGGACGTGATCCCAGTGGCTGTGGGTGAGCACGAGCCATTCCGGGCGCGCGCCGCGTTCCGTCACGAAGCGCGCGAGGTCGTCAATCTCTTCCGGATACAAGCCGGGGTCAATCAGGCTGGCTGCCTCCTGGCTGAGGAAAATGCCGCTGTTCAGTTTGAGCGAGCGGCTCTGAACGATCCAGAGGTGGGGAGTGAGTTGGGTGATGGTTGATGGCATGGCCGAAATCCAGCATTAGCGCTACACCAACGGCTTATCGAATGCAACCATCCGCCGCACTGGCGCAAAACCGACTCGCTCATACACACCCAGCGCGCCGGTGGGGTTTTTGGTATCCACGCCTAGCGTGGCGTAGTCCAGGCCTTCGGCCTTGAAGAGGCGCATGGACTCGCAGAGCAGGGCGGTGGCGAGGCCGCGCCGGCGCCAGGGACGGCGCACGCCCAGGTCGCCGACCCAACCTTCCTGGATACCGAGCCGCGCATTTTCTTCCTTGTCCACGGTGTTGTAACTGAACCCGACCGCTTCGGGGCGATGGCCCGAGTTGCCGAAGACCAACAGACTCAGATCGGGACGGAACGAGGCGCGCCCGGTGAAGAACTTTTCCCAGTCCTCCCGG
>DAOTXG010000135.1:0-5626 GCA_034435515.1 Anaerolineales bacterium | reverse complement strand
GGGTGGTAGCATCGGCGCGGCTCAGGGCGCGCAGGAGTTCGCGGGTGTAGCGGCCAATGCCGCCGCCTTGTTGGACGGCGGAGGTGACGTCAAGCCCGAGGCGCATCGGCGCTGTCGGGGCCTTTGGCGCGACTGTTGAGTGCGCGGCGCACGTGCTCGATGAGCTTGACAGTGTTGATGGGTTTGGTAAGGTAATCGTCAGCCCCGGCCGATTGGGATTCGCGGCGGCTATTGTCGTCGGTGCGCGCGGTGAGCACAATGACCGGCAGTTCGCGCGCCGTGTCATTGGCGCGCAAGTGGCGCAGGACGGCAAAGCCGTTCATGCCGGGCAGCATTAAATCGAGCAGGATGACGTCGGGGCGGCGCTGGCCCAGCCATTCCAGGGCCTCGTACCCGGAGAAGACCGCGTGGACTTCAAATCCGGCGCGGGTGAGCGTGAGTTGCATCACCGTCGCAAGTTCGGTGTTGTCGTCCACAATGAGGACGCAGGGACGTGGCTCAGACGGCATCGCGGTAGGTCCAATAACGGTTGACGAAGAAATTCCAGAGCATGACGACGACGACGGCCGTCGCCAGCGCCAGGTTGTTCCCCAGGTTGAACGGTAGGCGCACGCCCTGCGCCAGGCCGAGGGTCGCGACGGCGCGCGTCGTGACGGGCAGGGCGAGCGTGAAAATCGGCGTGCGGATAAACAGGCTGAGCACGCTGACGATCACGAACATCGTAATCTTCTTGACCACCGGGGCGGAGCGCGCTTTGGGGTAGATCCAGAAGATATTCCACAGGAAATTGCTGGTGACGGCGGCGCAGAAGGATAGCGCCTGGGTGATGACTTCGTCAGTCGTCGCGCCGGGAATGTTGTAAAACAGATGGACGAGGTTAAACGTCCCAAAGTCAACGACGAATCCGAAGGTGCCGACGAAGAGGAACTTGACAAAGCGCTTCGGCTCCGGCGGCAGATTATGGGCGTATGCGTAAAGCCTCGCCACGATAGGTGTCCAGTGAAGATCGAGTAGCATAGATCAATAGAGCCAGCAATCCGGCAATCAAGAGATGGATATTATTGACGTAGAGATTATCTACCAGTTGGTGGGTGCTGAGATGGGCCCAGGCGCCAAACAGCCCCAACGCCAGGCCACGCCGCGTTCCAGTGGTCCGGCTGATGGCCCGAATTGTAAGCGCAATCACTGCACCCCACAATGTGACATAGGTCACAAGTCCCAGAATACCCGTTTCGGCCAGGATGTTCAAGTAGATTATGTGTGCATGGCCCAGCGCGTTTTCCCAGTTGAACAGGCGAAATTGGGGATACGCAGCGGCATAATTGCCCAGGCCCACGCCGAGCCAGGGATGGGCCTGCGCCATGGCCTGCGCGGCTTGCCAGTGCGCCAGCCGCTCGACAATGGCGAAGTTGGCTTGATTGATATTCACCCCGCGCGCATCGGTCACGTTGACGAAGTCGGCGACTTCGGCCAGCCGGTTGACAATGCTGGCTGGAAGCAGGCCCGCGCGCGGCATGGGGATGCCGCTGCCGCCGATGAAGGCCAGGCCCGCCGCCAACGCGGCGACGACCAGGCCGGCGCCCATCCACCAGCGGCGGGGCAGAGCGACGACCAGGGCCAGGCCGGCCGCCGCTGCGCCGAGCCAGCCGCCGCGCGAGAAGGAAAAGTACAGTGAGGCCAGCATAGCGGCGGAAGCCAGAAGGAAGAAGGCCGGGACGAGGATTGCTTCAAATCCCAGACGCCAGGTCCTAAAGGGGCGACCAGGATTCCGCCGCGATGTTAACCTTCCATAGCCCAAGCCAGCGGCCACCGGCCAGATGAGGCCGAGGAAACCGGCGTAGGGATTAGGCTGCTCAAACGAGCCATAGGCGCGAAAGTGCGTGCCCAGGATGCGAAAGTGTTCTGGGCCGCGCTCGCGGAACTCGAACTGCCAGAGGCCAATCGCCGCCTGGGCGAGGCCCGCGATCACGATCCCCGCGATAATCCACCTGACTCGGCCCCGCTCGATTTCCGAGACCAGAATCATCACTCCCAATGCGATCTCGATCCACTTCAGCGCCTCTTTCAGGCCCTCTTCCAGGGAGGCGGCTGGAAGAAGGGAGAAAAGTCCAACGGCGACGTAGAGCCCGAGGGGGAGCAGGAGGCCGACGCGGGGGAAGACAATTCTTCGATTCACCATCCCCCGCGCGAGCCAGCCTGCCATGGCGAGGGCGAAGAAGACCTGACCGGGATCTACGGGAAGGTCAGGCCGCGCTGCGGCGAGATAAGCCTTCGCCGGGCCGAAGATGATCGCGAAACTCAGGCCCAGCGCCGGTTCCCAGGCCGAGGCGGCCAACACGACGACGCCGGCGAAGCCGGCAAACAGGCCAAGTGAGTATTCGAGCGGCAGGCGGATGATGAGCGCGCCGAGGCCCAGGGCAGTTAACCCAAGCCAGGGAGCACGGGAGCGGAGAGGCTGGGGCAATGACAAGGTGAATCTAATTCATCACTTTGCGGAAGTAGTCAATGGTGGACTGCAGGCCGTCTTCGACGGCGATCTGAGGCGCCCAACCCAGCACTTGCCTGGCCTTCGTGATGTCGGGCCGGCGGCGCTGCGGGTCGCCCTCTGTGCGGCCCTTGGGGACGAAGCGGATGCCGGCCGGGTTGTCAGTGACCCGGTTGATGGTCTCGGCAAATTCACGGATGCTCATCTCGTTCGGGTTGCCGAGGTTGACCGGCAGGTGCTCGTCGGAGAGCAGGAGGCGGTAGATGCCCTCGACCAGGTCGGAGACGTAGCAAAAACTGCGGGTCTGCGAACCGTCGCCGTAGACGGTGAGCGGCTCGCGGCGCAGGGCCTGGCCGACGAAATTCGGCACGACGCGGCCATCGTCGAGCTGCATGCGCGGGCCGTAAGTGTTGAAAATGCGGACGATCTTCGTGTCCACCCCGTGCGCCCGGTGGTAAGCCATGGTGAGCGCTTCGGCGAAGCGTTTCGCCTCGTCGTAGACCGAGCGCGGCCCGACAGGATCCACGTGGCCCCAGTACGTTTCCTTCTGCGGATGTTCCAGCGGGTCGCCGTAGACCTCCGAGGTCGAAGCCAGCAGGAACTTCGCGCCTTTCGCCTTGGCGACGCCGAGGGCGTTGTGCGTGCCCAGCGCGCCGACTTTGAGCGTCGGGATGGGCAATTGCAAGTAGCCGGTCGGGGCGGTCTGGGAGGGGCTGGCGGGCGAGGCAAAATGCAGCACGGCGTCCAGCGGCCCCTCGACGTGGATGTAATTCGAGACGTTGTGCTTGACGAACAGGAAGTCGTCGCGCTCGACCAGGCGATGAATATTGAGCTCTGAGCCAGTGATAAGGTTGTCCATGGCGATGACCGAGTGGCCCTCGGCCAGCAGCCGGTCGCAGAGATGGGAGCCGATGAACCCGGCCCCGCCGGTGATGAGGATACGCATAGGTGTTTTTCTCAATGGATGGAACGGGTGGATTGGGGATGGATTGTATCACAGGGGTTCATTACCAGATTGTCTGAATCCCAGAGAGTTGGATTTTCCGGTCACGACTGATCAGCGGCACGCCCAAATGCAGAGCGGTTGCGGCAATAACGCGATCGGGCAGTTCTGGAACTTCAAGACGCCCTACGTTTTGAACATCCAGGGCAAGAACCTGATCTAAAGGCACGATTGTGAGGACACTGCCCGGTGTTTTCAACTCGATTTCAAGAGCCGTCAGCGCGTTAGAGGGAATGCGCCCCTTTTCGACCAGATAAATTATTTCTACGAGGCAGATGGCTGGCACGCCGATCGGGTCGCCTCGTTCGACGGCTGTGGCAAATGCTGCTCGTGCCGCTGGAGAAAGGCGAGGGTCAGCCAGCAGGTACCAAATCAAGGCATGCGTATCGGCGACGGCGTACATTACAAGTCTCGCTCGGCAAACTGGCCCCACATCTCACGGCGGATTTGAGTAATATCTTCGTCAGTTACCGAAAAACCCTGCCATAACCCATAGAGTGAGCGCAACGGTTTGACGGTCGTTGGTTCGGTGGGAAGTTGCCGAGCCAAGTCTCCCAGAATTTGCTCGACGAGCAAAAGCTGCTCGCGCAAGGAAAGTTGTCGGGCAGACGAGAGCAGTTCTTGCAAACTAACACTATGATGGATCATAGCACACCTCCGAATTTAATAATAACTTTTGCCCATATTTTACCCGTTTATTCATTTCTCATCCGCCTCTGCCTTCCTCTGCCATGTGGCGCAGTTGTTGCATCACCGCCACCGTCAGGCAAAAGGCATAGGCGAGGTCAACCAGGAAGAACGAGTTGTCCACCAGGCCGTGGGCGAGCATGTCGGCCATGGAGGCCATGAGGCCGAGGCACAAGGGAAGTAATGGGTAATCGGTCGTCGACGAGCGGAGGCGGCGATAAGCGTCAGCGGCTACTTTCCAAAAACCGATTTGGAGCCACAGGCCGGAGGCGAAGCCAAAGAGACCCAGGCGGCTGAGGTAGTCGAGGGCCATGTTGTGCGGATGGGAGAGATTGGGGTCCTGCCACGCTTCGGGGAGGATGTATTTGCTCCGGTACTGGTACAGGAAGTTATCCGGCCCGACGCCGAAGAGGGGGTGGTCGAGAAACATGCGCCAGGCCGACAGCCACAACTTGGTGCGGAAGAACGAGGTGCCGCCCAGCGGATTCAACAAGTCCGCGAAGCGCGGGATGCGGCTGAGCAGGGGGAGCGAGGCGAGGCTGGCGGCAGCGCCCAGACCGACGACCGCCCAGCCCCTGCGCCCCAGCCAGCCGACGAGGATAACGGCGCCCGCGGCCGGGAGGCCGAGGAGGAGCGCGCCTTTCGAGAAGGTGAGGACGAGGGTGAGGCCGAGGATCAACGAAGCAGTAGCGTAGGCGAGGGGGCGAGTAAAGCGTAAAACGTAAAACGTAAATGGCAAGCGGAGGCCCATGAGCGCGACGGCGAGGGTGATGGGGAACGCGCGACCGAGGTAGAGGGCGAGATTGTTGGGCGAGCCATAGACGCTGCGGATGCGCGCCACGCCCTCCTCGGCGGTGATGAGGTTCGTCTGGGTGATGTATTGATACAGCCCAATGCCGGCGACGAGGATGGCGCCGAGGACAAAGAAATCTATGAGGCGCCAGAGTTCTTTACGGTCGAGCGGCGCACGGCGCAGCAGGAAGTAAAAGATGACCGGCTCGACGATGACGAGGCGATACTCGCGCAGCGCGATGCCTTTCAGGTCGGCGGTGAGACTGGCGAGGGCGGAGAGGGCGGCAAAGGCGAGCATGGCCCAGTCGAGGGAGGAAAGGGAGGGGTCATTAGTAATTGGAGATTGGACGCTGCGCGTTGGACGCTTTGCGTGGAGATTACTTTGCGCCTTGAGTCTTTCGAGCAATGGGCGGAGGTTCCGCAGGCTCCATGCGCCAAAGGCCAGAAGGGTCGTGATTTCGACCAGCGACGCGCCGCGCTGCCAGAGCAGGCGAGGCTGGAGGTAGAACGGGATGAAGAGCGCGGTGAACGCGAGCGCCAGGTCGAGGCGAAGATAGAATAGGATCAAGAGAGCGACGAGCGACACGACGGCGAGCAGGAACGACGGCGAAAAATAGAACAGCCCGGCGGTGAGAGCAGTGACGGCGATGGGGAGCGCA
>DAOTXG010000134.1:0-2606 GCA_034435515.1 Anaerolineales bacterium | reverse complement strand
AATCCGGCGGGCGCGGAGTTATTCCTTGACGAGTCCTAACGGCAGGGTTATTAAGGAAATTCTCACTTGCCGCTCAGATTTGATTGAGGAAGGAGGGTTATAGAGTCTCCTTGATAGGCAGAGCACATCGGCTGAGGCGGCGGGAGAGACAGCCGGCTTCTAAAGGTCTCAATCGCTGGGAGGTTGAAAATCATGTCCGAGCAACGCTATTCCCTCTGGCACATCCTGGCCGTGGTGGCTATCGTGCTGGCTCTGGGCGCAGTATCGCTGGGCGGCGGCCTGTTTTTAGGCTACCAGTGGGGCCACGCGGCGGGGCGGGCGCAGGCTCTATCGCGGATGCGCGCGCAGGGCGCCGCGCCGCGCCAGGTTATCCCAGTTCCGTTTGATCGGGCGCCTCAGCCGGGCGGCCAGGCGCAGCGCCCCTATCTCGGCGTCCGGTTCGAGATGATTACGCCCGAACTGGCGCAAGCGGAGAACTTGAGCGTCCAGAGCGGGGCGCTCATCCGCGAGGTCGTCCCAGACGGCCCGGCGGATCAGGCAGGGCTGAAAGCCGGGGATATTGTGCAGAAGGTGGATGGGGAACCGGTGGACGCGGAACACACTCTTCGTGCCCGGATCGCGGCGCGCCATCCGGGCGACGAGGTGACGCTGACGGTGCTGCGCGAGGGCGAGACGCACGAGATCAAGGTCACGCTCGGCCACCAGGAGGCCGGCGAAGTGGCGCCTTCCCCTGAGGGCGAGTTCGGACCGAGGTTCAGGATTGGCCCCGGCTTCAGGTTTGAACTCCGGTGCTCGCCGGAGCCATGTCCCGACCTGCCGCTCTTCCGCTTCTTCCCGCAAGACCGGCAGGAGAATGCGCCGAGAGATTGAGAGATTGAGACCCGCGAGGTCTTCGAGACCTCGCGGGTTGCGTTATTGGCCCATTACAGGAAAATTCAACGCCGCGCCGCTCGCCGCGTCGAAGACGCGCAGAAGCCGGTTGGTCGTCGTCGCATACAACCGGTGACCGTCGCGGCTCACGCCCAGGCTGGTGATGGGCGTGGAGAGGTCAAAGGCGGTGGCCGCTGCGCTGCCTGTCTGATGCGCCCACACCCGCTCGCCATTGGTGAAGTAGAGATATTTGCCGTCTGGTGAGATGACGCTCCGGCCCGTTGTCTGCGGGTTGCCCGGCGAGGGCGGGTCGGCGGCCTCAAACCTGGCCGCGTGGGTCACGTTCAGGTCATTCAGGTCGACTCTGGCCGCCAGCCCGAGCGCCGGGTTGGCCGCGTAGAGTGTGTAGCCATCGGGCGCGAGGGCGAGAGAGTAAGACTTGAGTTTCTCCATCTCGCCGTCGCCCGAGGGCAGGTCAATGCACAAGGTAAACTTGTCGTTCAGGTTGAGCGCATGGACGAACGCCGAATGCCCATTCGTGCGCAAGTAGAGCGTTAGCAGCCAGCGCCCATCGCGCGAGCCGACCGCCTCGCGCGCCTCGCCCGCCATCACCTCGTCGGGCGCGCGTTTGTCCACCAGCACGCTATCCTGCAATTTCCGGGTGACGAGATCAAACCAGCGTATCTGGTAGTGGTCGGGATTGAGGGCGGGCAGGTATTCGATCAGGAACAGCGAGTCGCCCCGGTTCGAGAGGCCGTCCACTTCAAAGTTGCCGTCCAGGCTCACGCGGTGGGCGGCCTTCCCCGATTGCGTGTCCACGACGAGCACTTCCGCCTTCACTATTTTTGCGCCGGCCGGCTGCTGTTTCTCAGCCTCGCTCCACAGACGCGCCAGCGCGGCCCAGCGGCCATTCGGCGAGACGGCGCCCAACTCCCACCGGCCGTCGAAGGGGAAGGCTTTGACCGGCTGGCCTGTGTGGACGTCGAACGCCCGGAGCATGGTCTTGTCTCCGGCTGCGTCGGCGGCGAGGTAAGACTTTTCGTCCGCCGACATCAAGCCGGCCGGGAGGTCGAAGCGTGGCTGCCCGTTCACTACGTCATAGGCGACGAGCGGGCCGCGCGCGCCGTCGGGGCGGGCGAGGAACAGCTCGGTAGTTGGATGGTTAGGTGGTTGGGCGGTTGAGGCAGGGGCAATGGCCGTGGGAATGGCGGTCTGCCTGGGCGCGGCGCAAGCGGCAAGGACGCCGAGCAAGAGCAGAGACGAGGTAAATGCTCTTAAACGGTTCATGGCTGGGGTCTCCTTTTCAGAACAAATACACCGCTCACTTGCTGGACGTTCCAGCGGCGGGTATAATGGCGGGCGTGATTTACGTGAATCTGGCCGGTCAGGCAATGCTGATCATTGGGGGCATGGGCGGCTTTCGGGCTTTTCCTTCTCGGATTCTGCCTGCTGGCCGGTTGACGTAATTTGAGGGCAACCGCGCCCCCCATTCGGGGGGCAGGCGGGTTGCCCCTACCGAAAATCCGGGGCCGCAGGCGAGATGCTTGCGGCCCTTTTTGTTTTGGGCAACCACCAGGGTTGCCCCTACGGTTTGGGCGACCGCCCCCTCCATTCGGGGGGCAGGCGGGTTGCCCCAACAGGAATACGAATATGATTTCAATCAGCCTTGCCAACGTGAGCCTCGTCCTGGGGGCGCGGCCCATCTTTAGGAATTTGACCTGGGAGATTCAGCACGA
>DAOTXG010000133.1:0-2422 GCA_034435515.1 Anaerolineales bacterium | reverse complement strand
ATCGTCGCGACTCCGAACAGGATAAAGCCCAAGCCAAAGGTGATACCGAACAAGGGCAATGCAAAGGCAGGAGGCGCGGTTAATTGAGCGAACAGATCAGGAGCCGTCGCAGCGACTAAGGGCATGGTTGTGGCGGCAAAGAACAGAAAGACTCCTACAATGGCAGTGCCCATGAACGCCAGAACGAAACCAGCCAACCCAAGCCGCCCTGCTTCTTCTGCCTGGCGCGCAGAAAGTCCCATGAGACCGAAAAGCAAAAGTATTACTGAGGCCCAATAAAGCAGATGCGCCAGCACCCAATTGGGACTATTGACCGCGGCCAGATCTTCACCAACCGGATGAAGGATTGCGCCAAGAACGTGGAGCACGCCCGCCAATAGGCTTATCAGTCCGCTCCAACGGATTAAATTCGCGGTTGACATTTTCGTATCTCCTCTGGTCGGCGGAACTCAAATGGATAGTGAGGTGTGCGCACTCAAAGGTTGTCAGGGGATTGGCGTGAGAGTGGCCTGTAGCCGCGACCCTCGCGGTTGCAAACCGCTCCTACGCCAGAAAACGGGAAGTTGTACCTGGACGAGTTCTTAGTGAAGAGCGGGCAAGCTCGTTGCTGTCACCCTGCAGCGACAGCCGTTGACTTCCTAACTTCCGCCTCACCCAGGCGCAGGCATGAGGCCCAATTGCTGCATCATCCCTAGCCAGTCACCTTGGACCCGGCGTTCCACAATTTGGCCGTCCTTGATGCGCTCGATCGCGATCGCCGAGATCACAACCTGCTTGCCGGTCGGGGGAAGGCCCTGAAAGTCGCCGCGACTGTGGACGGACCGCATGGTTGAGTAGGTCGCAACCTTGTCCCCCTCGGCGATTTGCTCTTCTATCGTGAAATGCGTTTCACTGAAAGCCGCATTCCACCAGGTCGGGCGCCAACACCTCCTTCAAGGCGGCCTGGTCGTTGGCCTCGAAGGCTTCGTAGAAACGGCGCACAATGGCTTTGTTTTGCGCTTCGCGGGTTGACATGAGTTATTCTCCTTGTGAAAGTTTTAGCCTCTTTGCCGGAGGCCCGCCGGGCGTGGGGATTTCTCTCCTGGGCGTCCGGCAGGCCGCCGGACACCAGGCA
This sequence comes from Anaerolineales bacterium, assembly GCA_034435515.1. Lineage (GTDB taxonomy): Bacteria > Chloroflexota > Anaerolineae > Anaerolineales > UBA6663 > DATDRS01. The sequence goes on along the minus strand of DAOTXG010000133.1, from coordinate 1,308 downwards.
GAATAAAACATTCCGGCGGCGCTGTCATGCGTGCGCGCACGTATCTTTGGCTCTCAGGAGTATGTATTCTGGGAGGGAGTGAACGCCGCGCAGGGCTATCGAGCTTTCGTGTGCACTCAAAGTTTGCCAGCCGTTGCACTGTGACAACGGCCTGGCCGCAGTGCAACTGCGGCAGAACGGCGCTTCGGGGTCTGCGAAAGCGCGTCGCACGTCACGCGCTGTAGATTAAACTGGAATTTGCTCTAAGTAAGTATCCAAAACTTCTTACTACTTTTTCTCACGCTCGCGGCGGATTTGCAATCCGCCGCCCGGCCGCCGGACGCTTCGCGCAAATCCGGCGGGAGCAAAAAAGTAGGGAAAACTTTTGAGGAGTTACTTAGTGGGCGGGGGTGGGCCCCAGGCCATGGTGGAAGGCGAAGCTGGCGGCTGCCGTACGCGCGGCCGGGCCGTCAACGCCGATCTTCTGGTAGATATTGGCGATGTTGCGTATTGACCCACTCCGCCCATGTGATCTTTCCGAACTTGCGGTCAGCGCAGGTGTTGTAGCCGTTCCGCAGCGCGTGGGCGAAGCCGCCGGGAAGCGGCAGATGAAGGACAAGGCGCTTCAGGTCTCGCGCCTTCAGCCAGACTTTGAGCATGTCGCCCAGCCGCAGGACTTCCGGCCCGCCGATGTCGGGCAGGCGGCCGGCGGGGCCGCGCTCGACGCATGCGACGAGATGTGCGGCGGTCTCACCTGCGTCAATCGGCTGGAACTTGAGGTGGGTGTCGAGCAGGGCAACAGGGAACCGGGTGAAGGAGAGCAGGAGGCCATCCAGCAGCGAGTGAAATTGCGTCGCGCGCAGGATGGACCAGGGCACGCCGCCTTCCATCACCACTTTTTCGCCCGCGACTTTATGCTGATAGTAGGGGAACGGGATGCGCTCGACGCCAACGATAGAGACATGGAGGAAGTGCCTGACGCCTGCTTCTTTCGCCCTTTCGACGAGGCGGCGTGCGCCGTCCACGTCGACCTGCCTGGTGCGTTTGAACGGACTGGTGACGGCGTTCAGGATGACGTCCACACCCGCGACAGCCTCAGCCAACCCAGGGCCGCTCTCCACGTCCGCCTGCGCCCACTCGGTCTCGGGCCATTCGTCGCGTCGGCGCGGCTCGCGAAGCACCCCTGCGGGGCGGCGGCTCATCACCCGCACCGTGTAACCCGCGCTTTGGAGGCGTGGGACTAACTCGCGGCCCAGGACGCCTGTGCCGCCAGTGACCAGAACTTTCATCATACGTTACTCCTTACACGGATACATGCTATCAATTAGC
>DAOTXG010000132.1:0-4026 GCA_034435515.1 Anaerolineales bacterium | reverse complement strand
CTAAGTAAGTATCCAAAACTTCTTACTACTTTTTCTCATGCTCGCGGCGGATTTGCAATCCGCCGCCCGGCCGCCGGATTACAAATCCGGCGGGAGCAAAAAAGTAGGGAAAACTTTTGAGGAGTTACTTAGCATTATCGTCGTCCCGGTGTGGGATGTCGTCGAGGGGAGCGGCAATAACGTCTTATACCGCGTGGTCGCCTTTGCGCTAATACGTGTGACGGATTATCACCTGGCGCGTGAGAACCGGATCTCCGCCCGGTTCCTGGGGTTGGTGACGTGTAATTAGAGCAAATGCTCTGGTGATTTGGGGATGCGGACGCTCACGCGGGCGCACTGGCCTGGCGCGCTTTCGACAGTCAGGACGCCGCCGAGGCGGTCCACGCGCTCGCGCATGGATTGCAGGCCCAGGTGTCCCGGAAATGATCGGGCCGGGTCAAAGCCGGCGCCATCGTCACGCACTTCCAGCAGGAGGCCGCTTTCAGTTTCCTGCAGCCGCAGGTCTACGCGGCTCGCGCGGGCGTGTTTGATGGTATTGTGCATGGCCTCCAGCGCAATGCGATAGAGGGCCTCTTTTACCTCCAATGTCACCTGCGGCTCGTCGCCAAACGTCGTGCGCACGTCGAGACGGTGGCGGGCGTGCAGCGAGGCCGCGTGCTTGTCCAGGGCTGCCACCAGCCCCTCCACCGCCAGCGACTCGGGCCGCAGCTCGAAGATCAGCGCCCGCATCTCGGCCAGCGCGGCCTCGGAGAGCGAGAGCACGTAGTCCAGCGGCTCGACCACCCGGTCGGGATCGCGGTTGAGTTGCGCGCGCGCGGTGCGCGCGCCCAGGGCAATGCCGTAAAGCGCCTGCGAGACCGAGTCGTGCAGTTCGCGCGCCAGTTTCTGCCGTTCTTCCAGCGCCGCCAGCTGCTGGGCCTGCTCGTACAGTCGGGCGTTCTCGATGGCGACCGCCACCTGGTGGGCCAGCGATTGCAGGACGGCGACGTCGCTCTGGTCAAAGCCGTTCAGCCGTTCGTTTTCGACATCCAGCACCCCAATCACCTGGCCTTTGACTGTCAGCGGCAGGGTCAGGCTGGAGCCAGACTGGCCGGGCTGCAGTGGAATATAGCGCGGCTCTTTCTGGATGTCTGGCACGAGCAGATGTTCGCCAGTCCCGGCGACCCAACCGGAGACGCCCTCCCGGCCCACGCGCAGGTGCTGTGAGGCGCAGCACAGGCACTCCGCCTCCTGCTGCCACACCCCGGCCGAGGCCTTGAACACCACCGTCTCGTCCTCGATGAGGCCGATGTGGACGTGGTAGTAGCCGAAAGTCTCCCGGATCAAACGGACGGTCTGGCTGAGGAGTTCGTCCACCGCCAGGATGGAAGTGATGCGCCGTCCGACTTCGCCGATGATACGGAATTGCTCGGCGCGCCGCTGCTCGGCCTCGAACAGGCGCGCATTCTCAATCCCCACCGCTGCCTGGTCGGCCAGGGATTGCAGCACGGCCACGTCGCTCTCGTCAAAGCCGTCCACCCGCTCGCTTTCCGCTTCGATCACGCCAATCACCTGCCCCTTGACCTTGATCGGGACGGCCAGTTCGGCGCAAGTCTGGTCGCCTTTGGCCGCGACGAAGCGGGTATCCCGTCTCACGTCGGGCACCAGAAGCGGCTCACCGCGCTGGGCGACCCACCCCACGATGCCTTCCTCGCCCACGCGGAGGCGCACAGCCTCGCAGTTCTGGTATTGGGGATCGTCGGGCGGCCCGGCGGCGGCGGTCTTGAATACCACCTCTTCTCCTTCGATCAGGCCAATGTGGGTATGGTGGTAGCCAAAGGTTTCGCGGATCAGCCGGGCGGTTTGAACCAGGAGCTCGTCCACCGCCAGGATGGAGGCGATGCGCTGGCCGACGGCGCTGATGACGCGGAACTGTTCGGCGCGGCGCTGGACCGCCTCAAACAAGCGCGCATTCTCGATAGCCGCCGCCGCCTGGTCGGCGAAGGCCAGCGCCAGTTCCGCTTGCTGCGGCGAGTAGTGACCCGGTTCGTGGTGATGAAGCGTCAACACGCCGATGACCTGCTCCTTGACGATCAGCGGGACCCTCAGCCAGGAGTGGATGTGCGCGTAGAGATTCTCGAACTCCTCCGGCCCAGAGACTTTCCGGAAATAACGCGCGACGGGCGTGTCGTCGTGCAAGTCGGGGATGTAGAAGGGCTGACGGCTGGAGATGACGTGCAGGTCTATCGCGTTGTTGGCCGAGTAGCGGATCTGCAAGGCCTTTTCTTCGGGGAAGGGGCCGCGATAGGCCCGGCAGTGGAACATTTCGCCTTCCCGGCTGAAGATGGAAGCGGCGCTGTAATCCAGCGCGGCTTTGATCTGGTCGAGGAACTGGCCCAGCACCGACTCCAGTTCGAGGGTGGAGGTGATATTGCGCGAGACCTGGAGCAGGGCGGCTAATTCGCGCGTGCGCGCCTCGACGCGCTGCTCCAACAACTGCGTCGCGGCCACCTCTTCGGTGACGTCGCGCACGATGGCCAGCACGTGTGGCTGGCCGTGGTATAAGAACAGCGAGCCGCGCGCCTCCGCGTGGAAGGTCGAGCCGTCTTTGCGCATCATTTGACCCCGCGCCTGGAATTCACGCCCGGCTCGCACCGTGTCGCCAAAGAGGGCGAAGAGGGACCGCGAATCGGGATGGACGAAATCGTCGGCCCGCAGTTGGAGAAATTCTTCGACTGTGTAGCCGAACATGCGGCTGACGGCCGGATTGCAGTCCACCGGCCGACCTTCCAGGTCGTAGAGGAGCAGGCCGTCGTTGACGGACTCGAAGATGTTGCGGTACTGCCGTTCGCGCGCGCGCAGCGCCTCTTCCGCCTGCTTGCTCTCGGTGATGTCCTGCGTCATCACCATCCCGGCCACGCTCTGCGTGTCGCCGCGCTCGTTCCGGATGGGCAGGGTGCGCACCAGGTAGACGCGGCCCGCAAACGGCACCTCAAAGGCGCTTTCGGTCCCGGCCAGCGCGGCGCGGTAGCGCGGCTCCAAAAGCGCCACAACCTCCGGCGGGAAGACTTCCCAAATCGTCGCTTTTTCCAGCATGTCTTTCGACAGCCCGACCTGCGCCAGCCCCGCGCCATCGGCCAGGGTATACCGCAGATCGTGGTCGAACAGGAGGACGGCGCCATTGGGGAAGTTTTGCGCCAGCGTGCGATACAACTCCTCGCTCTTGCGCAGCGCCGCCTCGGACTGCTGGCGCTCGGCCTCGCGCTGTTCGAGCGCCGCCGCCATCCGGTCGAACGTCTGCGCCAGCTGACTGAGTTCGCCCTCCGCGGGGGGCAGGCCGGTGCGCGCGCTCAGGTCGCCAGCGCTCAAGCGCTGCGTGGCGTGCACGAGCGCCTGCACCTGGCGCAGAATGAACAGGTCGCCGCCGGCCCACGCCGCCGCCAGCGCCAGCACGGCCACGGCCCCCAGGGCGAGCAGGTTGCTGGTGAGGAGCCGGTTGGCCTCCGCAAAGACGATCTCGGCCGGGATGCCGATGACGATGTAACCCGGCGCTGTGGCAGCGGCGCGCTCCGCGCCAGGCCGCGCGACCTGGCCGAGGGGCGCAAAAGCATAGAGGCGCTGAAGGCCGGCCGCATCTCTCGCCTCCAGAGTATTTTCCGCCGGAGGCGTCCGGATCGCTTCCAGGACAGCCGGCTCCGGCACGATGCGCCCGACCCGTTGCCCTCCGTCCGGGTAGTGGATCAAGACGGCGCCTGTGTGATCGACGACGGTGAACGTCGAACCGTCCGGCAGATCGGCCTCCGCGGCGAGTTGGTTCAGCCAGTCCATGTCGAGCGTGGCGAAGACGACGACTAGCGCCTGGCCGCCCTCGAAATCCACGACCGGCTGGAATAAAGTCACCGTGGCCCTGCCAATGGCCTGATCTCGCTCATAATTCCCTGGCGTGAAGTCCAGCGTTTGCAGGGCGGCTTGAAAGGCCGGTTGATCGGCCAGCCGGGCCGGGCCGGTGAATGGCAGGACACTGCAAGAGACCTCGCCCGCCGGGCT
>DAOTXG010000131.1:0-18951 GCA_034435515.1 Anaerolineales bacterium | reverse complement strand
GAGCGAGGCACGATCACCCACTCGGCCAGGTCCAGCGTCCCTGCCGCTTCGTTCCGCCCCAGGTGCTCCGCTTCGGCGGCGGCGTTATTAAGCATCTTGTGCGCGAGCAGCATCCCCGCCGCCTTGCCGCCGATCTTGCCATTGCCGATGCGGTGCGAGAGGATGTAGCGAAAATCCGCCGCCGTGAACCAGGGTTTGGCGATGCGCACGAAACTCAACTGATCGCTGATCATCGTCTTGGTGAGGACGACGATGATCTCTTCGAGGTGGTGGCTGATCTGGGCGCGCTCGGAGGGGAGGAGGGTTTCGTACTGCTCAGCCTGCTGCAGGAGCAAGTCTACGGGCGCGAGCTCGGGGTTGAAGGTCAGGCGAATATCACCGGGGACCGCCACCGTGCCCCGCCGCTGGCGGCTCTCGATCACCAATTCCTCGACGATGTGGTGGAAGAGGTCCATCGGCAAATTGTAGGCGAAGTAGAAGTCGGTCAGGTAATCGCGGATCTGGCTGAGACGCTGCTCCCACACGTGCGCTTCTTCCTGCCCGTAGGGGTCGCTCAGGCCTTCGCGGTGTTGGGAGAGGATGGCCTTGTCCTTCGCCTCCTGCTCCAGTTGTTCGGGCGCGATCACGCCCCGGCGGAACAGTTCCTCGCGCATCCGCGCGCGGATCTCCCGGGCGAGGATGGGGTATTGCGCGATCTGGAGGTAGAGCGCGAGGATTTGCGGGGCTTCGAGCGGCAGTTCGGGCATAGGGTCAACGGAGCCAACGGATTTAGCGGATTGTAGCAGATAACGTGATAAAATTTTCCTCATGTCTCCCCTCGTCCGGCTCGACCGTCTCACCAAAAACTACGCCGAGGGCGGCCAGACGCGCGCCATCCTGCGCGACTGCACCGCCGCGTTTGACGAGGGCAAATTTATCGCCATCCGCGGGCGGAGCGGCAGCGGCAAAAGCACGCTGCTCAACCTGATCGCCGGGATAGACGCGCCGACGAGCGGCGACATCTACATCGACGACGTGTGCGTGACCCGGCTCAGCCCGCGCGACCGGACGCTGTTCCGCCGGGACCACATCGGCTTCGTGTTCCAGTTCTTCAACTTGATCCCGACCCTGACTGTATTGGAGAACGTGCGCCTGCCGGCTGAACTTGCAGGACAGAACAGCGCGGCGCTCGCCGGGAAAGCGCTGAACTTGCTCGACCGCGTGGGCCTGGCGGACCGACACGCCGTGTTCCCCGACAAACTCTCCGGCGGCGAGCAGCAGCGCGTCGCCCTCGCCCGCGCCTTGCTGCAAAACCCCCGGCTCGTCCTCGCCGACGAGCCGACCGGCAACCTCGACGCGAAAACCGGCGACGAGATCATGGCGCTGCTCGACGAGATGACGCGGCAGGCCGGCAAGACGCTCATCATGGTCACGCACAGTCACCAGATTGCGGCGCGGGCGGATTGTGTGATGACGATACAGGGCGGACAACTGGTAGAAGAAAGCAGTAATCAGTAACAAGTAAGGAGTAATCAGTAGTCAGAAACAGACTGGTCACTGTTTACTCCTTACTGCTTACCGCCTTTTCGCCTGAAACATGATCACTCCCACCCTCCTCAAGACCGGGCTGCGCGACCTGACGCGCCGCCCGTGGCAGACGGGGCTGATGATCGTCGGCATCGCGCTCGGGGTCGCCGTCGTCATCGCCATTGACCTCGCCAACACCAGCGCGCGCCGCGCCTTCGACCTGAGCACTGAGGCCGTCGTGGGCCGCGCCACGCATCAAATCGTCGGCGGCCCGCGCGGCTTGCCTGAAGACTTGTACCGGCAAATCCGCGTGAAGTGGGGCTACCGGGACAGCGCCCCCGTCGTCGAGGGCGTGGGCCTCGCGCCAGATTTAGACAATCAGCCCCTGCGACTCCTCGGGGTTGACCCGCTGGCCGAGGCGCCCTTTCGCAGTTACCTCGGCGGGGAGCTGGCCTCGGCGGCCGGCGTCGAGCGGCTTTATACCGAGCCGAATACCGTGCTCCTCGGCGCGGGCATGGCCGAGCATTACGGCCTGCGCGTCGGCAGCCTGCTGCGCCTGCAGATTGACGACCGTCTCGAAACTGTGACCGTCGTCGGCCTCCTGACCCCGGCGGAGGCTGACAGCCGCCGCACACTCGACGGTTTGCTGTTGATGGACATCGCCGCGGCGCAGGAGCTGCTGCAGCAGACGGGCAAACTCACGCGCATTGATTTGATCGCCGACGAAACCGAAGCCAGAGACATTGCCGCGAAACTCCCGGCCGGCGCGCGCCTGGCCCCGGCCAGCGAACAGGCGGACGCCGTCGCCCAGCTCACCTCGGCCTTTCAACTCAACCTCACCGCCTTGAGCCTGCTCGCGCTCGTCGTCGGCATGTTCCTCATCTATAACACCATCATGTTCAGCGTCGTGCAGCGGCGGCAGGTGCTGGGCATCCTGCGCTCGCTCGGCGTCACCGGCGGGCAAATCTTCGCGCTCATCCTGCTCGAAGCGGCGGGAGTCGCGGCCATCGGCGCGGCGCTGGGCGTGGGCCTGGGCTGGCTGCTGGGGCAGGGCGCGGTGCGGCTCGTCACGCAGACGATCAACGATCTGTATTACGTCGTCGCCGTGCGCGATGCGCCGCTCACGCTGTTCGCGGTCGTCAAGGGCGTGGGCGCGGGCCTCCTGGCGGGCGCGCTCGCCGCGCTCACGCCCGCGCTCGAAGCAGCCAACGTCGAGCCGGTCACCATCCTGCGCGCCAGCACGCTCGAAGACCGGGTCCGGGCCTGGCTCCCCAAAATCGCCTTCGCCGGCGCCCTGCTCATCCTCTCCGGCGCGCTTGCCGAATTACTAATTACCAATTACCTCCCGGCCAGTTTCGCCGGCCTGTTCCTCATCGTCATCGGCCTCGCCCTGCTTGTGCCGGGCGCGACGGTCGGGTTGATGCGCGCCGCCGGGCCGGTCCTCGACCGCGCGGCCGGGGTGCTGGGCCGCGTGGCCGCGCGCACCGTGGTCAAGACCCTCAGCCGGACGAGCGTCGCCATCGCCGCGCTCATGGTCGCCGTCTCAGTCACCATCGGGGTAAGCGTGATGATCGCCAGTTTCCGCGCCACCCTCACGAACTGGCTCGATCTGACGCTCCTCGCCGACATTTACATCTCGGCCCCGGCCATCGGGCAGACGCCGCCCACCCTCTCGCCCGATTGGCTCGCGCGGGTGGCCGCCGTCCGCGGGGTCGCCGATGTCGAATCCTTGCGCCGCGTCGTCGTCGAGAGCGAGTTCGGCCCGGCGCAGCTCAGCGTGACGGACTCGCAGCGACCGCGTTCGACCCGGCTCTATCGCCTCGCCAGCGGCGAAGACCCGTGGGCGCAGATGGCCCAGGGGGCCATCCTCGTGAGCGAACCGTTCGCCTATCATCACCGCCTGTCGCCGGTAGGACACGCTTCCCAAGCGCGTCAAGGAGCGACCGTCACCCTGCTCACCGACGGCGGCGATCAGTCATTTCCGGTGGCGGGCGTATATTACGACTATGCCTCGGACCAGGGCACGCTCTTGATGAGCCAGAGCACCTACCAGAAATACTGGGATGACCGGAACATCTCCGGCCTGGCGGTGTATGCGGAACCCGGCCAGGAAGTAGAGGCTTTGGCCGACGCCTTGCGCGCCGAGTTGAGCGGCGCGGCCCTCCAGGTGCAGGTGAACCGCGCGCTTCGCGAAGAGGCGCTCGTCATCTTCGACCGCACGTTTGCGATTACCAACGCGCTGCGCCTGCTCGCCGTCGTCGTCGCCTTCATCGGCGTGCTGAGCGCCCTCATGGCGCTGCAGATCGAGCGCGCGCGTGAACTGGCGACGCTGCAAGCCCTGGGGTTGACGGCGCGCCAGTTGTGGAAACTCACCCTGCTGGAGACCGGGCTGATGGGCGCGACCGCCGGGTTGCTTTCGCTGCCTACCGGGTTTATCCTGGCTCTCGTGCTCATCTACGTCATCAACCTGCGCTCGTTCGGCTGGACGATTCAGATGCAGCCCGAACCCTGGGTGTACGTCCAGGCTTTTGCAGTGAGCGTGACGGCGGCCCTGCTCGCGGCGGTGTATCCGATGCGGCGCTTGCAGCAGATGCCGGTGGCGGCGGCGCTGAGGCAGGAGTGATTGGAGGTTGGAAGTTGGAGGTTGGAAGTTGGAGATTGGAAGTTGGAGATTGGAGATTAGAGAATTGGAGAATGGAGAATGGCATCCATCCGCCGAAGGTATCCGCTTCACGCGAAGCGGTTGACCAGAAGTTTTCTCTTCCTTATCACTCTTCTATTAATCATCGCTGCTGCACCTCCGCCGCTACAGCAGATGGAGATTAATCCGCTCACCGGGTTGCCGACGGAATCCTTCCGGCTGGACCGCCGCCCGCTGGTCGTCAAGGTCAGCAACGAGTCGAACGTCGTCCGCCCGCAAACCGGCCTGTCGCTGGCGGATCACGTGTGGGAATACCAGTTGGAGGGGCTGGAGATGACGCGCTACGCGGCTATCTTCTACAGCCAGGCGCCCCTCACCGTCGGCTCGGTGCGCAGCGCGCGGCTGGTGGACGTCGAGCACTTCGTCCCCATGTACGGCGGCATCCTGGTCACCTCCGGCGGCAGTTCCAATCGCGCGGATCGCTCTGGCCCGCCGCGCATCGAGGAAATCCTCAACGCCCAGGCCTGGGCCAACCGCGTCGTCTCGACCTCGCAGATCGGCGGTCAGTTGGCTTTCGGCCCGCCTTACCTGGTGCGGCTGCGCGACACGCCCCGAGGCGGCGTGCCCTACTACCATCGCCTGTTTGCCAAGCCCGGCCCGATCTGGGGCTACATGACCGAACGCGGCCTCAACCAGCGGCCGCCGCTCGGCGGGCTGGTCTTCGACGAGGACCCGCCCCCGAACGGCCTGCCGACGAGCGCGGTCAGCCTGGATTATCCGGGCTTCGGCCCGCGCCACATCTGGCGGTATGACGCCGCCGCGCGCCGCTGGCTGAGTTGGACCGAAGACCAGCTCACGGCCGCCCGCGCCGAGAGGCCGGACGTGGACTTTCTGAACGGCCGCCAGCTGGCTTTCGACAACGTCGTCGTCATTTACGCCGGGCACACGGAGGCCGATTTCGTCGAGGACGAAGCGCGGCAGCTCAAATCCCTCCGCGCCAATCTGCTCTGGGGCGGCCGGGCTATCCTCTTGCGCGATGGCCAGCGGTTCGAGGGCCGCTGGCAGCGCGACCACGCCGAAAGCCTGATGCAGGTCTTCACCGCCGACGGCCAGCCGCTGCCCTTCAAGCCTGGCACGATCTGGTACAACGTCACCGCCGCCACGCTGCCCGGCGCGGAGGTCGTCTTCGAGCCGTAGTCTCGGATTTACCTATACAACCAGTGCTCAAACGCTTCGCGGCTTTTACCCTCATCCTCGGCCTGCTGGCCTCGACCCTCTGGTGGTTAACCCGCCCAGAGGCAACTCCCGCGCCCCCGGTCGTCGGCGCCACGCCAGATATCACCGGCTTTGCCCGCGCCTTCGCGCCGCGTGAGTTCGCGTTCCCGCGCGACCACGGCCCGCACTTCGACTACCAGACGGAGTGGTGGTATTACACCGGCAATTTGACCTCGGCGAACGGCGACCATTTCGGCTATCAACTGACGTTTTTCCGGCGCGGGTTGACCCCCGGCTCGCCAGGGCAACGGCTGTCCGACTTCGGGACCAATCAGATTTACTTCGCGCACTTCGCCGTGACCGACGTGACAAGAAATCAGCACGTCTTCGCCGAGCGGTTCAGCCGGGGCGCGGCCGGGCTGGCCGGGGCCGGCAGTGAGCCGTTCCGGGTGTGGCTCGAAGATTGGCAGGTCAAGGCGCTTGACGCCGATGGCAGCGCCGTTCGTCTGATCGCGCGCAACGACGACCGCGCGTTGGATTTGACGCTGCGCGCGGCGAAGCCGATGGTGGCGCACGGGGAGCGCGGGTTAAGCGCCAAGAGCGAGACGCCCGGCAACGCTTCGTACTATCTCAGTTACACGCGCATGGCGACGAGTGGGCAGGTGACGACGGACGGGCAGACCGTGGCCGTCAACGGCGAGAGTTGGTTCGACCACGAATGGAGCACGAGCGCGTTGGGGGAGGGCATCGTCGGCTGGAACTGGTTCGCGCTGCAACTGAGCGACGGGCGCGAGGTGATGTTCTACCAGTTTCGCCAGGCCGATGGGAGCCCGGGGCCGCTCTCGGCTGGCACGCTGGTCGAGCTGGACGGCAGGATCCGGCGGCTGGCGGCAAGCGAGGCGCAGATCGAAGCGCAAGCCCAGTGGCGCAGTCCGGAAACGGGGGGCGTGTACCCGGCCCGGTGGCGCGTCGTCATCCCCTCGGCCCAGATTGAGTTGACCGTCACGCCCTGGATCGCGGCGCAGGAGATGCGGGTGAGTTTTCCGTATTGGGAGGGGGCCATGCGCCTCGACGGCGTGAGCAACGGCGCGGCAGTGAGCGGGAACGGCTATATTGAGTTGACGGGGTACGTGAGCAGCATGCAGGGAGTGTTTTGAGCCCTCGCTTCGGCTCGAATATCGGCCAGCGCCAGGCTGCCTTTGTAGAGGGGATCGTGGTAACTCCGAGAAGAGAGTACAATATCCATTGGGGCGTTTCTCTCCTATGCTGTACTTGAGGCGCTCTGTTAAGAGAGTCCGGACGTGGATAACACCTCTCTGAAAAGCGGCGAGCCTGTAGCGCCCCATGTGATCGTCGTGACATTCGTGCTGGTTTCAGCCACGGCGCTGGCCTTGACCTTGCGCTCGCCCGACACACAGGCAGCCGGGCTTGAGCGCGTTGTCCCAACCGACGAGGACAGTGCATGGCGCCCCTCCCGATACACCCCATTACCGGCTGATATCGATACTCTGACGCCGACGGAGACGGAAACGCCGACGCCCACTCCTACCGACACCCCCACTCCTACCCCGACACCCACCGCTACTCACACTCCAACACCGACGCCGACAGACACCTTGACACCGACGCCGACAGAGACGCCGACGCCCACTCCCACCGCTACTCACACTCCAACGCCGATGCCGACAGACACCTTGACACCAACGCCGACGCCCACTCCCACCGACACGCCTACTCCCACCCCGACACCCACCGCTACTCACACTCCAACGCCCACGGCCACGCCAACGCCGACGGCAACACAGACACCGACCGCAAGCAATACGCCCACTGTTACCCCAACCATGACGGCGACCAATACTCCGACACAAACGTCTACGTCCACCGACACGCCTACCCCGACTATCACACCCACCAGTGTGGGAGTGCTGCTGATTGTCATCAACGAAGTCGCCTGGAGTGGCACCGCGGCGCAGGGGAATGACGAGTGGATCGAGTTGTACAACCCCAACAGCTTTGCAGTGAACATGACAGATTGGACTCTGGTCACGGGCAGCAGTTCACTGACCATTACCCTGACAGGTCTGATCCCGGCGGGCGGTTTCTTTCTGCTGGAACGCGCCAATGACAGCACCGTCAGCGATATTCTGGCCGACCAGATTTACAGCGGCGCTAACCTGAACAATGCCGGCGATGTCCTGCTGCTCAAAGATCCGGGGGGCAATATCATAGACTCGGCCAATGGGAATGGAGGCGCCTGGCCAGGCGGCAGCGCTGCTCCTAACCACCACTCGATGGAACGTATCAACGCCTCGTTGCCGGACGCAGACGCTAACTGGGTCAGCAACGATGAAGTGCATCGCAACGGCCTAGATGCTAATGGCGAGCCCATTAATGGCACGCCCAGACAGATGAACTCGATGACCTTTCTGCCCACGCCCACCCCTACCGAAACTGGGACACCGACGAGCACGCCGACCGTCATGCCCACTCACACAGCCACCTCTACCCCAACGGCCACCCTCACCCCGACGGCGACACGTACGCCCACCCTCACAGGCACGCCGACCAACACGCCCACGCCGACGCGCACGCCACCAGCGACGCAGACTCCGACGGCGACCGATACCCCGACCGTCATGCCTACTCACACAGCCACCTCTACCCCAACGGCCACGCTCACTCCGACGGCGACACGTACGCCCACCCTGACGGGCACGCCGACCAACACGCCCACGCCAACGCGCACGCCCACACCGACGCAGACCCCGACGGCGACACGCACTCCCACCCTGACGGGCACGCCAACCAATACGCCCACGCCGACTCGCACGCCCACAGCGACGCAGACCTCGACGGCGACCAATACCTCGACCGTCACGCCCACTCACACAGCCGCCTCTACCCCAACGGCCACGCTCACCCCGACGGCGACACGTACTCCCACCCTCACAGGCACGCCGACTAACACGCTAACACATACCCCGACAGTCACACGCACTCCGACGGTGACCAGTTCCCCCACGTCTACTGCTACGAACACCGCCACGTCAACGGTAGTCCCGAGCGCCACGCCGCCCGCCGGATGTTCCCTCTTCGCCAGCGTGGACGTTCCCAAAGCTATCTCGGATCCCACATCGGCCAACCCTATCTCCGTACCGGGCGAAGTGGATTCGGTCTTAGTCATCCCTGAGCCAGGGGTGATCATCGCCGATTTGAGCGTGAGGCTTGACCGATTGCTGCACACGGCGACAGGCGATCTGCAAATCAGTCTGATGCCCCCCGACGGGAGGACAATCTTGATCGTAGATAGCGTGGGCGGGAGCGGCGACAACTTCATCAACACCCATCTAAACGACAGGCATCTAACGCCGATTGTCAGTGGAGCAGCCCCTTTCACAGGGGATTTCAGCCCAGATAATCCTCTTTCTCAGCTACAGGGGTTGGTTTCCGCGGGGACATGGAAACTACATATCGTGGATCGCCGGCCCGCCGATATCGGCACACTTAATGCCTGGACGCTGGAGGTGTGCGGCAGTCCGGCCCCCCGCAAAGTATATCTGCCATTAGTAGTGCATCTCACTCCAACGGTCAGTTCAGGCTCAGCGCCCCATGGGACCCGCTTGGCTGACCGCACGCCGACACATTCGCGGAGGCCACAATGACCATTCGCCGCTGGCTCCGGCCATTCGTCGCAGTCAGCCTCGGTCTGGCCCTGGGCCTGCAGGCTGCCTGTGCCGCCCCGGACACGCCCGCTGTACCCACCGTGGCTGTCCTCGACGATATTGTGAACGTCGCCCTGGTACGCCCCTCCGCCGACGCCACCATGGCCCCGGTAACCAAAGGCCATGGCCTGGTCGTGGGCGGCGCCATCGCAACGGGCGACCAATCCGAGGCCAAAATTGATTTCGGTAAAAACACCAGCGTCCGCCTCGCCCCCCAAACCATCGTCGCGCTTGAAAAATTCGCGACAACTCAAGGTGGAGTTCACATCAGCCTTCAGTTGGTCAACGGCACACTCCGGATCAGCCTCGCCGGAGGCTCGCTCGAAGTCACTAACCCGCTCGGCGCCGTCACCCTGCTCGGCCCCTACGCGCAAATCGAATATTCGCGCAGTCAGACAGATAGGCGAGACGACGCCTTGACTGTCAAATGCCTAGTTGGCCCTTGCTATGTCCAGAACGGCGTCGTTAATCAATCGCTGGGTAACCTGCAGCAGCTTATTCTCACCAATTACGGAGTCACAGCAACTCAGTCGGACCTCCCCGACACAGTCGTAGACGATTTTCTCGCTGAAAGTCCGGAGAGCGCCGCCCTGGCCTCCATGCTAACCCCTATGCCCAGCGACACCCCGACAGCCACGGCAACCCAGACCTGGACTCCCCTCCCGATTCTCGGACCGATCGCCAGCGCGACTATCGCCCTTGCTACGACCACGCCTGCGCCGACGGATACGCGTCGACCGACGATTGTTGCGGCGCCAGCCAGCACCAATACACCAGCGCCGCCAACGAACACACCGGCGCCACCCCCCAGCGGAACGCCTGTGCCGCCGCCAGACGATGCCGATGCGCCGACGGCCCAGTCCAGCCCCGAGCCGCCCACAGCAGCGCCAACGGCTATCCCGCCCTCGCCGACAGAACTGCCTCCCAGCCCCGAGCCGCCTACGGAGACGCCGGCGCCTCCCACGCCCAATCCGACGCGCACGCTGGAGCCAAAGGAGACTCCAACGCCATGATCGGCGCGATCGCCAACTGCGCCAGACAATACTTGGCGTGACTTGGCCGATGATCAGTGTGCGGCGATGAATTCGGACACAGTGTGGTTGAAGAGCTCCGCCTGGTCATAGGGCGTCGCGTGGCCGGAATCGGGGATGACGAGCAGGCGTGAGCCGGGGATGGCGCGCCAGAGACTCTCTTTGGCTGAGAGGGGCACGGTGTTGTCGCGGTCGCCCGCGATGATGAGCGCCGGCGACCGGATGGCGCTCATCCGGTCGAGGAGGTTAAAGGCGAGGATGGCGCGAAGCGAGGCCAGGTAGGTACGGCGGCGGTTCTTGCTCAGGCTGGCGACGGCGGCCTCGTAGTAAGGGTGCTGTTCTGGCTTGGGGAAGAGGCCCCCGGCGACGAAGGCGGCGACGCTCGACATGGGCGCGGTGTAGAGCAGCCACAAACGCCTGGCTTGCCGGAAAGCGCCGCGCAGGCCGGCGGGCCGGTAGCGGGCGAACGTGTTGACGAGAACCAGCGACCGGACGCGCGCCGGATGCCGGAGGGCCAGTGCGAGGGCCACGCACCCGCCCAGGGACAGCGCCACCACGTGAGCCGGCGGCTCGCCCAGTTGAGACAGCAATTCCCCTACGTCGTCGGCCATCTGCTCGACGGTGAAGCGGCCGGTCGAGTCCTTTGTTTCGCCGTGCGCCCGCAGGTCGAGCGTGATCACCCGGCAGGTTTCCGCGAAGACCGGGACCTGCAGCGCCCAATCCGCCGCCGAAGAGCCGAGGCCGTGCAGGAACAACACGGTTGGAGCGCCGGCGCGGCCCGTTAAGTCATAGTGCAGATCAATGCCGTTGAGGCGGGCGTAGGGCATAGGGTATCTAGCGATAAACTTCTTTGAAGTCGGCGGGAGCGACGGGGACGACGATGTGCCCCTCGACCGGGTCGCCGACGAGGGTGATGCGCTCCGGGTGGCGCGCGGCGAGGTACGCCGTGTAGGCGGAGACCAGCGCGTCGAGCTCGTCGTGGGTAAGGAGGGTGGGCAGGTGGAGCGTGCCCTCCAGCAGGTGATGCCGCGTGATTTCCTCGACACACTCCATCGGGTCGGCGAGGTCGAGGCCCTCGTCGAAGAGCAGCAGCTGGCGTTGCATCCGCCCTTCGAGTGAATCTTTCAGGAAGGGGATGTGGCCGAGAAGCACGGTGTAGGAAGCGTGGGGATGGACCTCCAACACCTGTCTGGGCGCGTCGGCGTGGGGCTGATAGAGCGGGCAGCCCTCGGCTTTCAACGCCGCGTACAACCGGAATCCCAGCTGCATCCATTTGGGCGCGGCCTCGACCTCGCGGGGCGTGTGGTAGAGCCGGATGTTGCGCCGCCGCAGTTCGTACTCGCAGACTTTGAAGTCGGCCCAGGTTTTGGTGTGGACGGGCAGGCCATAACGCTCGCGGCGCGCGGGGTCGGCCATCAGTCCCGCATTAGGACTCTGCGGCGCATCCACGGCGATGACCGCCGCGGGGTACGACCGGATGATTTCCAGTACCTGGTCGAGCTTGCCCAGGCCGCGCGCGACGAGGCGCAGCTCGCCGTCGAGGATGGCGTAATCAATCGGGCGGGTCCCGGCGGTCGGGTCAATGCCAATGTAGACGGTGTCCATAGTCAGTTCATTTCGAAATTGCGTGTAGTAGCGACTTCAGTCGCTGTCATCCGTTCAATCCGTTGACAAACTGCTCCAGCAAGGCCACTTCGCCCTTGTAGGGCGGCAGCCAGGGTTTCTGTTCCAGCTCGCGGACGGCCCGCGCCACCGATTTGCCGCGAGCGATGAGATGCGCGGCGACGAGCGGGCGGGTGCGGTGCACGCCTTTGGGCGCGTAGAGCAGGACGGCGCGCCCGACGGCTAGCGCGGCTTCGACGAATTGCACGCCCAACCTGAGATGGTCGAGCGTGTACTGGCTCTCTTCCCCGATTGGGAGCCAGAGCATGGCCCAGGGTGACGGTTCCCCGAACGCACCGGGGCTGCTCTCTGAAACCACGACGACCGCGCTAACCCCGGTCTGGCTCTGGAATTCGCGCCAACCGCTCAAGACAAAATCCCCTCCGGCGACGAAGATGTGATCGGTGGCCCAGGTCATGTGGCAGATGGCTGATAGCGGATGACTGATGGCTAAGAGCCGCTTCGCGCAGCAGATGGGGGGAGTATATAACAAGTGGCTCTTCCGGGCTTAACAGGAGCCTTCCCGCCAGTTTAGACCAACCTGTAGAATTGCTCCACAACATCCACACGATCCGCGAAGTTCGTGGGACACGCTTCGCGTGCTAGATTGTCTCGTGTGGGACAAGCCAGCGGCTTGTCCTACATCTGGCGGCGGGAGGCCGACCGGCCCTATCTTATTTCCAACCGAGTCCTATAGCCACGAGACGAAAGTCGGGCTATACTTTGGCTGAAGGAGGGAGGGGTCTTATGGAAGACCTCACCGGCAAACAACTCGGCCATTATCAGATCGTCGCGCCGCTGGGCGAAGGCGGCATGGCGGCGGTGTACCAGGCTTACCACCCCGCCATGGACCGCTACGTTGCGCTCAAGATTCTGCCGCGCCACTTCGCCAGCGATCCCCTGTTCGTCGCCCGCTTTCAGCAAGAAGCCAAAGTCATCGCCAGACTTCAGCATCCCCACATCCTCCCGGTGCACGACTTCGGCGAAGCCGATGGCTACACTTATCTCGTCATGCCCTTCATCCAGAGCGGCACGCTCGCCGGCCTGATCACCGGCGAGCCTCTCCCCTGGCTGCGCATCCAGACGGTCATTTCGCAGTTAAGCGATGCGCTGGATTACGCGCACGCGCACGGCCTGGTCCACCGCGACGTCAAGCCCAGCAACGTCCTGATTGACGACAGCGGGCACTGCCAGCTCACCGACTTCGGGCTGGCGAAGATCATGGAAGGGTCGCTGCACCTCACGACCTCGGGCGCAATTATGGGTACGCCGGCTTACATGTCGCCGGAACAAGGCATGGGGTATAAGCTCGACGGGCGCACTGACATTTATTCGCTGGGCGTGATCCTGTACGAGATGGCGACCGGGCACACGCCTTACACCGCCGAGACGCCGATGGCGGTGATGATCAAGCACATTAGCGACCCCCTGCCGCTGCCAAGCACGGTCAACCCCGACATCCCCGAGGCTGTCGAGCGCGTCATCTTGAAGGCCCTGGCGAAAGACCGGGAAGATCGCTTTGTGACGGCGGGCGATATGGCGCTGGCGCTGCAGGCGGCGCTTTCAGGCGCATCCGACGCCGAGGCAGAGACAGCTCCGGCCGCGAGGTCATTTCTAACCAGTTCCATCGCGCCGCAAAGCGCTGCGCTGCCGCCTCCGCCAACTGCTCCACCGCCCTCCCAGTCGGGCGGCCCCCCTCCGCCGGCTTCTTCCCCCCAGCCCACGCCTCTGGCTAAACCGCTGGTCTTTCTGGGGCTGGCGATCATCGCCGCGGCCGCAATCGTGACTATGCCGACGCTGCTCGGGCTGTTCCTCCCTCCAACTCAACCCGACCAACCGCCCGCTTCCACGCCTCAGTCGCTGCTGGCCGCCGTAAACACGCCGACCTCCGCAGCGCCCTCGCCGACTCCCTTGCCTTCGCTCACTCCTACCTGGACCGAAATCCCCGCGTCCCCGACGCCTGTGCCTTCACCCACCCCGGCGGCCTTGACCGGCCGGATCGCGTTCGTTTCTGATCGCGACCAGGATGTGGAGATTTACATCATGAACGCCGACGGTTCCGGTCAGACGCGTTTAACTTACAGCCAGTACGCCGATAACGAACCAATGCTCAGCCCGGATGGGCGTTTCATCGTCTTCGTGTCACAGCGCGCCGGCGGCCACAAGCTGTTCATCATGAATGCGGACGGCTCCGATCAACGCCAATTGACTGACGGAAGGGCCGAGCAGGAATACGACCCTTATTTCTCGCCGGACGGGCAATGGGTTGTTTATTCCTCCAGCCGCGGCGGACGTTACGAATTGTGGTTGATTCACCCGGATGGCGCCGGCCTCAAGCAGCTCACCTCCGGCCCGGGCGGAAAGAACTTTCCCGCCTGGTCCCCTGACGGGCAGTGGATCGCCTACAATTCCGTCCAGGGCGAGGCGGACGTCGTTAAAGTCATCCGGCCTGACGGCACGGATGACCGGGTGATCCTCCAACAGGAGGACGCCTACCTCACCGGCTGGAGCGGAGGGCGCATCCTGTTCGTCGCCCCCAACGGCGCGACAACCGACCTTTATTCGATGAACCCCGATGGGTCCGACGTGCGGCAACTGACCACCGATCCGGCCAACGACAAAGGCGCCTACAGCACCTGGGATGGCCGATTTATCATCTTCAATTCGGCGCGGGATGGAAACGACGAAATCTACGCGATGCGCCCGGACGGCTCGCAACAAACGCGCATCACTTTCACCGCCGGCAACGACTATATGCCGACCTGGGGTCCTTAGAGCGCGCGTTTCTGGCGACCTGTCCGGCATCGTCAGGCTCGCCAATTGAGGACAGCCCGTCGAGGCGGGAGAGAGCATGGAGGATCTGACCGGCAAACAACTGGGTTCCTACCAAATCGTCGCGCCGCTGGGCGAAGGCGGCATGGCGGCGGTGTACAAAGCCTACCACCCCGCTATGGATCGCTACGTCGCGCTCAAGATTCTGCCGCGCCACCTGGCTGACGATCCCCACTTCGTCGCTCGCTTTCAGCAGGAAGCCAGAATCATCGCCCGGCTTCAGCATCCCCACATCCTGCCGGTGCACGACTTCGGCGAAGACGACGGCTACACTTACATTGTCATGCCCTTCGTCCAGGGCGGGACGCTCGCCAATCTGATGCAGGGCCGCCCGCTGCCGCTGCGCCAAATCCTGGCGCTCATTTCTCCCCTCGGCGACGCCCTGGACTACGCGCCCGCGCACGGCCTGATCCACCGCGACGTGAAACCGGGCAACGTGCTGATGGACGAGCGCGGCCACTGCCTGCTGACCGATTTCGGGCTGGCGAAGATCATGGAAGGCTCCACGAAGCTCACCACGACCGGCAGCATCCTGGGCACGCCCGCCTACATGTCGCCCGAGCAGGGGCTGGGCAAGAAGCTGGATGGTCGCAGCGACATTTATTCGCTGGGCGTCATCCTGTACGAGATGGCTACGGGGCGCGCGCCCTACGACGCCGAGACGCCAATGGGCATCATGATCAAGCACATCGGCGAGCCGCTGCCCCTGCCGCGCGCGCTCAACCCGGACTTGCCGGAGGCGGTCGAACACGTGATTGTGAAAGCGCTGGCGAAGGATCCAGAAGACCGTTACCAGACCGCCGGCGAATTGCTGGCTGATTTCGCGGCTGCCTGCCGGCAGGCGCAGGCAGCCGAGGCAGCCTGGCCGACGCCAGCGCCGTCGCTCGAGCCAATTCAGAGAAGCGCCACGCTACCCTCCTCTCAGGGCCAGGTTTCGCCCGAACCGGCTACGCTTTCTCCCCCTGGCAAAGGTTTTGTTCTTCCGTCAGCCAGGAAGGGTGCGCTGACGATTGGCGTGGGCGTCGTGATCGTGGCGTTGATGGCCGCCTGGCTGTCGAGATCTGACGAGCGAGATCAAACTACTCCCACGCCAGTCTCGACGCTGGCCTACCCTGGCGTGACGGTCGCGCTCAAGAGCACGCCTCAAACGGTCACGCCCGAATCTACCTCTACCCTTCCTCCAACTCATACCCATGCCCCGTCCGCCTCGCCGACCTTCAAGCCGTCGGCAACCGTACAACCGACGTTAAAGGCGCGCGCCACGTTAGTTTCCTGCGTCTATCAGGGGAGCTTTACCGCCGTGTGGCAGCAAGTGGCCGGCCAGCTCGGATGCCCCAGCGGGGACGAGTATTCCCTGCTTATGGCTTTCGAGGAATTCGAGCGCGGCCAAATGCTGTGGAAGCAGGACAACCTCACGATCTACGTGTTGGTCGCCGGAGGCAGCTGGCGCAGTTTTCGCGACACTTACCAGGCGAGCGACGGCGAGTACGCCTGCCCCGACCGGGCGCCCAGCCAGACCCCGCCGACGCCCCGGCGCGGCTTTGGCCGGGTGTGGTGTGATCAGGAGTGGGTGCGAAACAGCCTGGGCAATGCGCTGGCAGACGAGAGAGGCTATACGGACGTGCTTCAGGGGTTTGAACGGGGCTTCATCTTTCGCAGTGACCTGGGAACGGTTTACATCCTGTATTCGGACGGGCGTTGGGAGAGTCGTTGATGCAACCTCGCCCAAGCTCGATTTCCCTTGTTGCTGCGCTCGGCGTCTGGCTTTTGGCCTTCAGCCTGCCTGGCAATGAGGCGCACGCGGGGACAGTTCGGGGACAGCCGGCGAGTCGCGCCCTTGAGCAAGCTGAGCCCCATGTGCGGGTTTATGCGGTTACGCTCACGATCCCGACCTATCCCTATCTCGACGCCTTGAGGCCCACCTTGCCGGAGGAGGGCATTTATCCTTATCCACGCCTGGATTTCGCCGCGCTCGGCCCGCCCGCCTCAGCGCACTACAAGGCGATTGTGCTTGAGAACAGATATCTCTCGATCACCGTCCTGCCTGCGCTCGGGGGGCGGCTTTATCGCATTCAGGACCGGACCACGGGCCGGGACGTCACTTATCGCAACTCGGTGATTAAGCCCACGCCCTGGGGCGTTCGAGGCTGGTGGCTGGCGACGGGCGGCATTGAGTGGTGTTTTCCCCTCGAAGAGCACGGCCTGAATGAATGGCGTCCCTGGAAATATTACATCCGTCAGAGCAAGGGGCAGGCCTCCATCACCGTGCACGACGTGGAAGACCGGACGGGCATGATCGTCTGGGTCAGGCTGACGCTCGACGCGACGCATTCCTTTCTCGCGCTCGAGCCTGGCCTTCACAACCCGACGGCGTCATCCCGCTCTTTTCAGTTTTGGTTGAACGGCATGTTGAGCCTCAATCAGAATCACGTTTCCGAGCGCACGCGCTTCATCCTGCCGGCCGCCTCTCTTCGTCTTCACTCTACTGGCGACGCGGATTTGCCCGGCCCGGGCGCGACGATTGCCTGGCCGGACTACCAGGGCCGGGACCTCAGCCTCTATCAAAACTGGAAGGGGGCGATGGGAGGCTTTGCCAGCCCCGCCGCGCAAGCCGACTTCGCCGGGGCTTATGACGAAGCCTCCGATCAGGGCGTCGTGCGGATTTTTCCACGCTTGGTCGCGCCTGGGGTGAAGCTTTTTGCGCCGCGCGGATTGGATCCGGGCCTGTGGACCGATGACGGCAGCAGTTACTTTGAACTGTGGGGCGGCCTGACCCCGACCTTTGGGGACTTCGCCGTGCTGGCGCCGGGCCAGGCCCTCGAATGGCGGGAGCGCTGGTATCCGGTGAGCAATTTGCATGGGGCCTTCACCCACGCGGACGAGACGGCGGCGGCGCGGATCGTTGACTCTGGAGATCAGATCCAAATCGCAATTGCGCCTACTCAGGCCATCGCGGGCAAAGTTGTCCTCTGGGTCAATGGAGCGAAGGCGGCCGAATGGCCGGCTTCCATGCAGCCTGGCCGGCCGTTCCAGCAGACGTGGAACAAGCAAGGCGCGGCGGTTAGCGAAATAGAAGTGATTATCCTGGATAAATACCAGCGGCGGATAACCCAGTATGTGACGCGATAGGGAAAAGGCAGCCTTGATGGAAGACCTCACCGGCAAACAACTCGGCCATTATCAGATCGTCGCGCCGCTGGGCGAAGGCGGCATGGCGGCGGTGTACAAAGCCTATCACCCCGCCATGGACCGCTACGTCGCGCTCAAAATCCTGCCGCGCCACTTCGCCAGCGACCCCCTCTTCGTCGCCCGCTTCCAGCAAGAAGCCAAAGTCATCGCCAGACTCCAGCATCCCCACATCCTGCCGGTGCACGACTTCGGCGAAGCCGATGGCTACACTTATCTCGTCATGCCCTTCGTCCAAAGCGGCACGCTCGCCGACTTCTTGACCGGCGCGCCGCTGCCCTGGCCGCAAATCCGCGCCGCGATTTCACAGATCGGCGGCGCGCTCGATTACGCCCACGCGCACGGCTTGATTCACCGCGACGTAAAACCAAGCAATGTGCTCATGGACGAAAGCGGGAACTGCCTGTTGAGCGACTTCGGGCTGGCGAAGATCCTGGAAGGGTCGCTGCACCTCACGACTTCGGGCGCGATCATGGGTACGCCCGCCTACATGTCGCCGGAGCAGGGGTTGGGGCATACGCTCGATGGGCGGAGCGACATTTATTCGCTGGGGGTGATCCTGTACGAAATGGCGACCGGGCGGGCGCCGTATCAGGCCGAGACGCCGATGGCGGTGATGATCAAGCACATCAGCGATCCCCTGCCGCCGCCGAGCACGATCAATCCTGCCATCCCCGAGGCTGTCGAGCGCGTGATCTTGAAGGCGCTGGCAAAAACCCCCGAAGACCGATTCGAGACGGCGGGCGAGATGGCGCGCGCACTGCAGGCGGCGATACCGGAGACAGCGCAACTTCCCAGTGCGCCTGCTGAGACTGTCTCTGCCTTTGCGGACGAGGCCGTACGATCCAAAGCCAAAACTGCACCAGTCGAGGCAACGCAGGCGGGAGCGGCTCAACCAGTTGTCAAGCCAAAGGTTGTGTTGCTGAATTGGATTCTGGCGGCGAGTGGATTGATTGTTCTCATTATACTGACTAGTTTGGCGACAATGTTCATCGGTGGGAATCCATTCGCCAATCGCCCAGCTACACAGACTATCACTGCCCTCGCTACCGCAGTTGTCGAGACGCCGATGCCAAGCGTCACACCTTTACCACCGACAGCGACCGAAACCTCGATGCCCCCAACTGCAACCCCTATGCCGCCAACGCCAACA
>DAOTXG010000130.1:0-11856 GCA_034435515.1 Anaerolineales bacterium | reverse complement strand
GAGCGAGGCGGCGAGACCGGTGAAGACCAGCAGGAGCGCCATACCCGAGCCGGGGCCGAAGCCGACCAGCCAGCTGAAGACTGGGACGAGACTTCCGCCCTCGCGCATCCCCGGCTCGAGCACGTAATCGGCCAGCGACCCGGCGATGAGCGGCGCGATAGGGTTGGTGAACCAGGCGATGAGGCGGCGCGCCGAGAACACGCGCCCCTGCACGTCCAGCGCCACTTTGGATTGCCAGATGGATTGATTGGAACCGTTGATGAGCGCGATAAACAGCCCGCCCAGGAACAGGGCCGCCGCCCACTCCGGCACGCTGCGCCCCAGACCAAGCCAGAAATGCCCCAGGAGACTGGAGATGCCCCAGCCTAACAGCACGCCGTGCACGCGGCGCCTGAAGCCGCCCCAGGCGCTCATCACGACTCCGCTGACGATGCCGCCGACCGCGCCGGCGGTTTGCACTACGCCGAGCGCGATCTCGTCGTTGCCGCCATTGGCGGTGCGCGCCAACACCATCGGGGCCAACACGGTGTAGCCGAGGTTAGCCATCAGGTTGCCGGTGAAAAACACCAACTGCAAGCCGAGCAGGCTGGGGCGCGCGAAGATGTACTGGAAGCCATAGACGGCCTCCCGCCACAGGCGCCCCTGCCCTTTCTGCCCCGCCGTGGTGCGCGGCGGCTGAGGCACGTGCACGACGAGCAGCATCCCAATCGCCAGCACGAAGGTGACGACGTCAAACATCAGGATGCCCGTCAACCCAATGAAGGGCAGCAGCGCGCCCGCGAGCAGCGGCGCAAACACCTGCGGCCCGATATCCATGAGCGACCACATGCCGTTCGCGCGGCCCAATTGCTCTTTAGAGACCATGGTGCTGATGGCCGCCGAATAGGCGGGCCACTGGAAGCAGTTGCCCAGCCCGGCGATGACCGCGCTGGCGTACAGATGCCAGACCTCCAGCAGCCCCAGGGCCTGCAACATCACCAGCGCCACCGTCGCCAGCCCGGCCGCCAGGTCGCTGACCATCATCATTAACTTGCGATTGTAGCGGTCCACCATGGCGCCGGCGATAGGCGAGAGGAGCAAGAAGGGTGTGATGAAGAACACCTGCATCAGCCCCAGCGCCGTCGCGCTCCCAGTTTTTTCGTAGACCCAGATGGTCAGAGCGAACTGGGTCATATTCGTCGCCAGCACCGAGACGAGCTGGCCAAGCCAGATCAGCGTAAAAGCGAACATACCCGAGGAGCGGTTCAGAGAAGCCTGCATGAGTTAATGTTCCTGATAAAGGCTGGGCGGCAAGCGCAAGCCGCTGTGCGATAGACCCATGCCGCCTGTCACTTGCCCCCTGTCCCTGCCTCAGTGCTGCCCCAGCGTGCCCATCCGCCGCACGCGGCGTTCGAGTGCGCGGAAGGCCGTCACGCCGAAGGCGAGCATCACGACCATGAAGACGACGAGCAGGGCCGCTTCGACGTTCAGCGGCAGGAGCGTGCGCGTACCCAGCAGGTAACCGCGCACCGCGTCGAAGCCGTAGGTCAACGGCAGGGCCAGCGCCAGCGGCAGCAGCCAGCGGGGCAGCGCCGTCACCGGGAAGCTCGCGCCGGAGAACACGTTGACCAGGAAACTGCTGACGTCCACCAGCGTATTGGCCTCGCGCAGGATCATCACCAGCGCGGCAAAGGCAAAGCCGAAACCGTACAGGCCGATCAACATCGGCAGCAGCGTCAAGAGCGCCGCCCACACATTCCCGCCGGGCCGGAAGCCGAAGAGCAGCGCGCCAGTAGCGATCATCACCGCGACGGTAACGCCGGTCGTGACCAGGCTGGTCAGCGTATGCCCCACCAGCAGCAGGAGCCGCGGAATCGGCAGGAGCCAGTTGGCCTCCAGCGTGCCGGTGTCCATGTCGTTCTTCAAAGCGTAACCCATCCCCCAGAAAACGGCGAAGATGAAGTTGTTCAGCGCCGTCCCCAGGAGGATGAAGGACATATAGTCGCCTGAGCCGCTGTAGCCCGCGAAGCCGCGCGCCTCGCCGTCCACGCTGAAGACCTGCCCCATGAAGAAGACCGGGACCAGCCACACCAGCGGCTGAAAGATCTGCGAGACCACGTTCAGCGGATAACGCCAGAAGTGCTTCCAGTCCTTCCAGGCCACCGCCCACAACGCGCGGACGTGGGAGAGCAGAGTAGGTCGAGAGAGACTTAACATACTGACCTCTAATACTGCCCAATCGCCCCGGTCTGGCGCGCCCGGCGTTCCATCCACATGAACGCCGCATAGCCCAGGGCCAGCCAGAAGAGGCCAAACCCCGCCAGCGGGAGGAGGTCGGGCAGGAGCGCCGGGAGGTCGGCGCCGTTCAGCGCGGCGTTCCGGATGCCGCGAATGGTGTAGGTCGGCGGGAGCCAGGCAGCCACGCTCTGCATCCAGCCCGGCATCACGCTCACCGGGAAGGTGATGCCGCAGAAGATCATCACCAGCCCGCGCACTAGAAAGACAAAATTGTTGGCCTCTTTGGCTGCGACGACGAGGCTGGCAAACGCCAGGCCCAGGCCGTAGATGGCGGGTATAGACGCCGCGAAGACCAGCCCGATCAACCACGGGCTGCCGTGAAAGCGCACCCCGAAGAACAGCGCGAACTCCAGCCCGGACGCGAGGATAAAGAACGCTAACTGGATTCCGTGCACGAGGGCCGCGCCCAGCAGAAACGAGAAACGCCAGGCCGGGCTGAGCCAGTTGGACTCCAGCGTGCCGCGCATCTGCTCCTCGCGCAGGGCCATCCCGATCGTCCACAGCGTCACGTTCTGCCACATCCACACCGTCGTGCCCACGGCGATATAGCCGATGAAGTCGTCCGTGCCGGCCGCGCGGGTGAAGAGCGCCAGCCCGCTGCCGTCCGGCCCGGCCAGCGCCCGCGCCGAGAAAATATAGACCATCGGGAAGATGACCGGCCAGACCACCAGCGCGACGATGAAGGAGGGATAGCGTGTGAAGATCAGCCATTCGCGGTTGAACACGGCCCACAGCGCGCGCAGCTCGGCGGCCAGGCCGGGCCGGCTCAACGAGGGCGTCCGGGCGGTGAAAGCGGTCGTGGTCGTCGCCATCGTTTCAATCCCTCAGCGCCTTGCCGGTGAGGTGGATGAAGACGTCCTCCAGCGTGGGCCGGGCGATGTGCAGGTTGACCACGCGCGCGCCGCGTTGGCTCAACCGCTCGATGACGCCAGGCAGGACCGCGCGGCTGTCGTCCGATTGCAGATTGACCTCCCAGACTGAGTCCGTCCCCAGATAGCGCGCAGCCAGCCGCTCCACGCCGGAGAGCGCTTCCAGCGCCCCGCCCATCTCCGGCCGCCACCCGGCCACTTCCAGCTTGATCGCGTCCTTCTGGCTGATCTGCTGCTTGAGGCCGGCGGGCGTGTCCAGCGCGATGATGCGCCCCTGGTCAATAATGCCGATGCGGTCGGAAAGTTGATCGGCTTCCTCCATGTAATGTGTGGTGAGGAGGATCGTGTGCCCCTCGACCTGGAGTTCCTTGACCATCTCGCGCACGCGGCGCGCGGCCTGCGGGTCGAGGCCGAGCGTCGGCTCGTCGAGCAGCAGGATGGGCGGGCGCGCCAGCAGCGCGCGCGCCAGCACAATCCGCTGCTTCATGCCCGTCGAGTATTTCTCTACCAGTTCGTCCGCGCGAGCAGTCAGTTCCATGCGCTCCAGCAATTCGTTCACGCGGCGGCGCGCGACGTCGGGCGGGATGTGATACAGCGCGGCGAAATAGGCCAGGTTCTCGCGCCCGGTCAGTTTCCAGTAGATGCTGCGCTCGCCCGCCAGCACCGTGCCGAGGTTCTGGCGCACCTTCCCCGCGTCGCGGATGACGTCGTAGCCCGCCACGCGCGCCGTCCCGCTCGTCGGCTCCAGCAGGGTGCACAACATGCGGATGGTGGTGCTCTTGCCCGCGCCGTTCGGCCCCAACAGGCCGAACACTTCGCCCTGGCGGATTTGCAGGCTCACGCCGTCCACGGCGGTGAACCAGTGCGCCGCCGGGCGCGGGCCAAACGGCCAGGGGCGAGTTTTGGCAGCGGCCTCGCCATTCCCATTCGCGGGTTTCTTCTGCGGGAATTTTTTGACCAGGTTCTCTGCTTCGACAGCCCAATTGGACACGGTCGTCACTCCACAAAAATCTCCACGCGCTCGCCGTCCTCGTCGTCCGTCACGTCAATGATCTTGCCCATCGCGCCGGACTTGAGGGCCTCGGCCATCGCCTCCATCTGCTCGGGTTCCAGGCCGGGCGCAAAACGCGCGCCCATCTTGATGCCGACGTTCACCAGGCCCATGGGGATGTTCACGTTGACCTTGGCCCTGCCGGTCGCCAGGTCGGTGACGCGCACCCGGAACCAACGCGCCTCGCCGCCCGGCCCGGTGAACGCCGGGGAGGGCGGCGGCGGCGGCTTGCGGCTTTCAGCCAACGCCGCCAGCAGCTTGGCCCCCTCCTCCGCCGAAATCTTGCCCTCCTCGACCATCTTCAGAATCTTCATCCGTTCTTCTGTCGTCGCCATATCCACCTCCAGTCAGCCAATATACACCTGCACTCGCTCGCCCCCCTCCCCCTCGTGGACATCCACGAACAGCGGGTTGTCCGGCGAAGTATCCTCCGCCAGCGCGAGGATTAACTCGTCCACGCCGGTGTCCTTGAGTTTGGGTAGGAACCGCCCGAACGTCCTGAGCAACCATGCTGTGACCCGAATGGGCAGCGGGAACGAGATTGCTATCCGCTGCGGCCATTCGGCCTGGCCGGTGTTCACGCGCACGTGCAGCCAGCGCGTGTTCCGGCTGGCCGCCGCGAGCGCCGCCACGACCACGCCGAAGACAAATGGCGTAGTGGCGCACGCAAACCAGAAAGTGAAGCCCCCGGCCGTATATGCCCAGTACATCAACAGGCCGCCGAGGATGACGAAGCTGAGTCCCACTCCCAGCGGGACCATCCACCAGTTGCGCCAGCGGCTCATGTCGGGCAGCAGTGGCGCTTCTGTGACGGGTTGGGCAGGCTCTCTCCCGATCTCTGGAGCCGCGCGGTTCGTAGCATCCCCGGCAGGTTCAGCCTCCGCCTCCGAAGCCCCCTTGCCGCTCAAGGCGTTGAGCAGACGCAGCCCCTGGGCGGCCGTAATCTTGCCGTCCTCGATCATCTGCAAAACAGCCATGCGCTCGTCAGAAATGCTCATGCTCGTCTCCACCGCAATCCTAATACTCCGCCAGACTCCCTCTCCGCCGCGCCACGTCTTCCTCGCGCCGGTACAGCCAGTAACCCAGCCGGGGCATGGCCAGGCCAAAAACCGTGACGACGACGACCTCCACGCCGATGGGAGCGAGTTCGGGAAAACCGCGCGGGTAGCCCATGAGTGTCGAGCGAAAGGCGTCCACGCCGTAGGCCAGTGGAACGGCGCGGGAGATGTTTTGCATCCAGCCCGGCAAGGCGGAAAACGGGAAGAACGGCGCGCACACCACCATAAAGGCGAACTGAATCACATTCGCCAGCGTCTGCCCGGCCTCTTTGATGCGCAGGGTAATGGCCGCAAACGCAAACCCGACCCCGAAGGTGCCGCTCAACGCCATGGCCAAAATGAAAATGCCCAACGGCAGGTTCTCAAACGGCAGGCGGCCGATCATCGCGCTCATCAGCGCCGCCGCGCCGGCCGACATCAGGCTGGTCCAGGTGAGCGTGACGGCGACGCGAGAAAGCAGGCTGGCGAACTTGGAGGCCGGGCTGAGGTACAACTGCTCCAGCGTCCCCTGCTTCTGCTCGCGCCGCACGTTATAGCCGATAGTCCAGAGCGTGTCGCTCAGAAACATAAAGAGCACGAACCCATACACCACCAGGCCCGCGGTGCTCGAACCGGCGTTCCCGGCCTGCTGCACGCCCCCGCGCGCAAACATCAGGCCGGCGAGCGTGAGCGTCAGGGTGATGAGGAAGATCTGCGCGAAGGAGGCCACGAACTCCACCGGGTAGCGCACCATGATGGTCAGTTCCTTCCGGGACATGGCCCACAGCGAGTCGAACCAGGCGGAGAAACCGGTGAGAGTTGCTTGTTCTGTCGTCATAGTGGTCTTTTTCAAGTGGGCGATAACACGATTGCAATCACTCAATCATGCAGTCACCCAATCAAAACTGCCCCAACCCTTCATTTCTCTGCAAACCCCGCTCGACGCGGTGGAAGAGGCGGTAGCCGGCCAGGGGCGCGAAAAACATGAAGACCCACAGCACGGCCATATCCAGATACCACTCGCCAAAGAAGAACCCCACGCCCAGCAGGGCAGAGCGCACCCCGTTGGTCATCCACGTCGGCGGGAAGAGCAGGGCGACCGCCTTGACGAAGGGGGGCAGCGCCGCTACCGGGAAGAACAGCCCCATGAGGAACCCCACCACCCACTGCATCAGGTTCACCAGCGAGTTCGATTCCTTCACCCGGAGCACCACCGCCCCGAAGAGCAGCGACACCCCGAAGAGGGGAGTCAACCCGGCGAGGACGAAAGCCAGGGCCAGCAGGATGTTCCCCTCTAACGGGTTGACCCCGAAGACCAGGCAGCCCAGGAGATAGGCTGGGATGGCGCTGGTCAGGCCGCGGATGAAACTATACAGCGCCACCCCCGCCGCGAGCGTCGCGCTGGAGGTGGGCGTCAGGTAAATCGCTTCGAGCGTCCCGGTCTCCTGTTCAAACCGCAGCCAGTTGGCGGTGATGCCGAGCGAGGTCAGGACGATGTTGAAGGCGCTGGCCCCGATGAGCAGGTAGGCCGCGTAGTTCGCCGTGCCAGTATTGGCCTGGAAGTTGGCGGCGGCGTCCGCGCCTCCGCTGGCGCGCCCCAACAGAATGGGCATCGCCGCGAAGATGATGGGAATGACGATGTCCATCGTCAGTTGTCCAGGGTAGCGGCTGATGTTCAAAATCCGCAGCCGCACCTCGGCCAGCGCCGCGGAGAGGTTTTGCGCAAAAGTCGGTCGGCCCACAAGTGTTGTGTTCATCGCCTGTTTGTATTGCGTATTACGTAGTCCGTGTAGGCGCAGGACTGCCGATACGCAATACGCAATACGTAATACGCAATACGTTTCACTTCACCCGCGTATCGTCCGCCAGCGTGCGGCCCGTCCGGGCGACGAACACGTCTTCCAGCGTCACTTCTTGCGGGACGATCTTTTGCACGACCGCGTTGTGCGCCGTGAGCGTTTCAATCAGGCGCGGCAGCAGCGCTCGCTGATCCTGGGTGACGACGGTGAGTTCAGTGCGCCCGTTGACCGAGGCCAGCGCCGCCCGGTTGACCCCCGGCAGATTTTCGACGGCCTGACTGGCCCGCGACGAGATAACGCCTTCGATGCGGATCACTTCCTCGCGCCCCAGCGACTCCTTCAATTCCACAACTGTGCCCAACGCCAGGACCTCGCCCCGGTCGATGATCGCCACGCGGTCGCACATCGTCTCGGCCTCGGCCATGATGTGCGTGGTGTAAATCACCGTCTTGCCCTGCCCGTTTAGTTCGCGCACGACGGCGCGCAGTTCGCGGGCGGAGGGCAGGTCTAGCGTGTTGGTCGGCTCGTCGAGGATGAGCAGGGGCGCGTCGTTGATGAGCGCCTTCGCAAAGGCAAACTTCATCTTCTGGCCGGAGGAATAAGACTCGACGGCGCGGTCGGCCAGCTCGCCCAGGTTCAGGCGGGCGATGATTTCGTCGGCGCGGCGGCGGCGGGCGGCTGGGCTGAGGTGGTACAGCGCGCCGAAAAACTCCAGGTTCTCGCGCCCCGTCAGTTTCCAATACAGGCCGCGCTCGCCCATCAGCATACAGCCGACGGTCGCCCGGATCGGGTTGTCCTCTTTTGTCAAGTGATAGCCGTTAATCCAGGCCGCGCCGGAGGTGGGCAAGAGCAGCGTCGTGAGGCACTTGATGAGCGTGGTCTTGCCCGCGCCGTTCGGCCCCAGCAGACCGAAGATCTCGCCGGGCTTGATCTCAAACGACACGCCTCTGAGCGCCTCGACTGCTTTCGCTTCGGCCCGGAACAGCCCCTTGCGCTGTTTGGCGTGATAGACCTTTGTCAGATTTTCAATCCGAACCTGGCCGTGCATCACAATACTCCCAGACACAGGCAAACTGCGCCTCCGCCGCCTGTCCACCTGTCTACTCGACCACCCGACTATCCGACCACCTGACTACTTGACCGCTTCGCGCGACCATCCGACTGCTTCGCGCGACCCCCCAACCACCTAACCACCCAACCACCTAACCACCCAACCACCTAACCACCCAACCACTCGACCGCTTCGCGCGACCACCCGACTACTTGATCTCCACCCTCATCCACCTCAGCGTGCGCAGGGGTTGAAAGCCCAGTTCGCGCAGCGCAGCGTTGGCCGTCTCGTCTGCCGCGGGATGCTCGACGCGCAGCGGCGAGAGATTTGGGGCGAGGCGGCGCAGGCCGCGCACCAACAGCAGACGCTCCAACTGCCCGCGAAAATCCGGATGCACCAGCAGCGTCAGTTGGTGGCCCTCGCCCACGTTGGCGCGCACGATCAGGCTTCCGGCGAGTCTGTCGCCTGCCTCGACCACCCAGTGTTCCTCGCTCTGGCCGGAAAAAAACCGCTCGAGGCGCGTCCACCAGCCGGGCGCAAAATCCTCCGGGCGCAAAGGGCGGTTCCAGGTCAGGCCGTGCGGGCGCTCGAGCGTCGCCAACGCCAGCTGGTCGGCCCACTCGCCCCGCGCGCGCAGCCGGATGTCGAAAGCCGCGGGCTGGTGCGGCGGGGTTTCTAGCCGGGCCGGGCGGCACCACGCCGTCTGCGTTGTCATGCGCGCAAAACCCAGCCGCCGGTACATCTCGATGGCGCCGGCGTTGTCGTCGTCCACCTGCAAAATCGCCTCCGCGCCCCGGCGGCTGCGGATCAAGTCGAGCGTCGCCCGCATCAGCGAGAAGGCGATGCCCCGACGGCGATAGGCGGGATGCACGGCCACGTTGGCGATGAGCCACGTGCGCCAGCGCGGGATGGCGGGCTGGGTGCTCACGCTGCCAATCACACGGCCCTCCTCGACCCACACAAACCCGAGATCCCACGGCGTCCGGCTCAGGCCGAGGAGCGTAAAGAGGTGCAGCGCCGGGCCGAGGCTATGTAGGAAGCGCATCTCACGGATGGTGCTCTGACCGCCCGGGTCCATCTCATCTGCGAAGCAGACTTCCATGAGGTCGGCCAGGTCGCCGAGGTGGCGGGTGAAATCCACCGGCTGAAGGCCGTCGCGGGAGGCGGGTTTGAGCAGTGAGCTGGCCGTCATCCCTTGCCTTCAAGCGCGCTGAGGAGTTTCTCGGCTTCGGCGACGCTGATCTTGCTCTGCTCCAACATCCGCAAAATAGTCATACGCTC
The DNA here is from genome assembly GCA_034435515.1 of Anaerolineales bacterium. GTDB lineage: Bacteria > Chloroflexota > Anaerolineae > Anaerolineales > UBA6663 > DATDRS01. The sequence continues at coordinate 2,491 of DAOTXG010000130.1, read as the reverse complement.
TTCGTCGGTCACCGGTTCAACCGGCGGGGGCGGCCTGGGCGGAACAGGCGAGCGCGGGGCGTCGAAAGTAAAACCAAAAACGTGCTTCGCGTGGCCGGTGTGGGCAGCGTGGCCGCTTCGCGTGGCGCGTTCGGCGTCCCGCTCGGCCCGGCGCTGCGCCGCTTTGGCTTCCCGTTTGGCTTTGCGGCCAGCCTGTTCGGCAGCGCGGCGCGCGCGGGCGGCGATCTCCTCGGCGTTGATGCGCTTGCCCAGCAGGCTGTCGAGCGAGCCGAGTTTCTCTTGCAACTGCCGCTCAAAATCGGCCATCTGCGACTCGATTTGCGTCTCAATCTGCGAGGCAAACTCCTCAGCCATCACGCCGAACTCCTCGCCGAAGTGCTCGCCGAACTCGCCCATGGCCTCAGGGTCGGCGGAAATGTCGGCCAGGGTTACGTCCCCGCCTGCTTGCAGGCTCACCCGGGCGGCGCCGGCGCCCAGCGTCACGATGCGCTGGTTGGCCTCGCCTTCGACTTTCGCGCCCGGCACCTGGATGTCCATATCGCCGCCGCCCTGGAGGGTCAAACGGGCGTCGAGGCCGGGCCGGATGCGGCAGAGGATGTCCCCCCCGGCGCGGAACTCGTAGCCGTCGGCGAGCACGAAGGCGAGATTGAGGACAATATCCCCCCCGACCCGGCTGGCGCGGGCGGCGCCCCCGACATCGCGCAGATAGAGGTCACCGCCGATGTTTTCGGCGACGAAGTCGCCGCTCACGCCGCGCGCAGAGACGTCGCCCCTGGCATTCATGATCTCCAGCGCGCCGCGCACTTTCCTGGCGCTCACGTCGCCGCCGACCTGGCCGAGGCGGGCCGACCCGCTCTGGCGCAAAGTCGCGTCCCCGCCGACGAACTCGACCCGCGCCCCGCCGTCCAGCGCCTTGAAGCGGGCATCGCCCCCGACGTGTTTGATTGTCAACGTCGCCTGGCGTGGGACGCGCAGCGTGCAGTCGCCGTCCGCCCGGAACGTGAGGCGCTCCTCGTCGGCCTCGGCGTGCAGGCTGTTGTCCCGATCGGCCTCGGCGAGGAACTCGCCGCGCTCCCAGCCGGTCAGCCTCAGGTCGCCGCCGACCATCTCGACGACGATTTCGGGTTTATCGCCAATAGCGAGAAGAATTCGGTCCATAGTCATTCCTGGCAAGGAGAAAGTCAGTCAGGCGACTCACTCTTTACTCGTTACTCCTTCCTCTTTCATCAATCCACGTAAATTTCCACCCGCTTGTCGTCTTCCAGATCCTCTACTTCAATCAACTTGCCGTTCGCGCCTGATTGGATCTGCTGCAGGAGGCCGGCGAAATCCATCCCGGCAATTTCGGGCCGATAGCGCGCCCCTATTTTCATCCCGATTTGCACCCAGGACAACGGGAGGTTGACGTTCACCCGCTGACGGCCCGTCGCCAGGTCGGTGACGTGGATGCGCAGCCAGCGGTTAGCCAGTTGCGCCGGCGGCAGTTCGGCGGCCGGGGACAGCGGGGTCTCCGCCGGGCCGCGCAGCAGGCGGGCCGCCTCGTCGGCAGAAATCTGCCCGGAGGCGAGGCGGTCGAGGATGTGGTTGCGGTCGGTGGACATGGCGGTTTTCCTCGGAGTTAGAGATTGGAAGTTGGAAGTTGGAAGTTGGAGATTGGAGATTAGAGTTTAGCTGCCTTGCAGCCTCTTCACGGCCTCTTCTGAAGTGAGACGACCGGCGGCGAGGTCGTCCAGAATCTGGCGGCGGTCTTCGTCGCTAATGCCCGAGGCGGTTTCCTCTTCTGCTTCCTCGAAACCCATCGCGCGCCGGAGCTCCGTCAGGCGGGCGCGTAGAGTCGGATAGGACAGGCCCATCGCTTCCTCCATGCGATTCAACCTGCCCTCTTTGCGGACGAAAAGCTCAGCAAAAGCGAGTTGGTCGGGCGTGAGCCGCTCGAAGGCGCCGAGGGCAAACCGCCCCTCAATCGTGGTGTCGCAGCTGCGGCAGTGTAGGCGGGTAACCGTGAGCGCCTCCCCACAGACGGGGCAAGTTCCAATGACTGGATTCATATTCATCACCATAAAATAAGTGAAATTCTGTTTCAATTTATAGAACATTATATGGCGTTTATTTCATTTGTCAATACTTTTTTTGACTTTTTAATAATAGTTGTTCAATTAAATAATTGACATATGATTATGTCATTAACATTTTACCGGCTCACCCTGATTTAACGGAAAACCGCATAGTACTCCGTCAACCTGATTGAGATGTAGTAACTGCTTCGCGTCAGTCGTTTGCCTGCTTGCGCAGCGGCTAAAGTCGCCGCTACGAGTCCATCTTAACCAACTGGACGGCCTAAGTAAGTATCCAAAACTTCTTACTACTTTTCTCATGCTCGCGGCGGATTCCCTGGCACTGCCCGCCAGGGCAAGTGTGCAATCCGCCGCCCGGCCGCCGGACGCTTCGCGCAAATCCGGCGGGAGCAAAAAAGTAGGGAAAACTTTTGAGG
>DAOTXG010000129.1:0-9192 GCA_034435515.1 Anaerolineales bacterium | reverse complement strand
CATCCGCTACTCAAACGTCTACCCCCTCCCAGACGCCAATGCCCACCGCAACTCGGACGCGCACGCCGACGCCGACAGCCACACATACACCGACGCCTTCACGGACACCCAGCCCGACGCCCACCGCCACGCGTACATCTACACCTTCACAGACGCCGACACCGACCACAACCCGGATGCTCACGCCGACGCCAACGGCCACTCACACGCCCACGCCTTCAGCGACGCCCAGCCCGACGCCTACCGCCACGCGTACATCTACACCTTCACAGACGCCGACACCGACCACAACCCGGACGCTCACGCCGACGCCGACGGCCACACACACCACCACGTCTTCAGCGACGCCCAGCCCGACGCCCACCGCCACGCATACATCTACACCTTCACAGACGCCGACACCGACCGCAACCCGGACGCTCACGCCGACGGCCACGCATACACCGACGCCTTCAGGGGCACCCAGTTCGACGCCCACTCCCACTCGCACGCCGACGGCCACTCCGACTCCATTTATACCTGTCACAGGTGGTTTTAGAGTTTATCTGCCGGTTATATCCTCGTCGGGAGTTCGACCGGCTCTGTACCTCCCCAACCCATAGCGCAGCCTCCTGCCGTAACCAAACGTAGGACAAGTTTCAAACTTGTCCCACAACATCTACGCGGATCGCGTGGTCGTCGCCAAGCATTTGTATAAAGGGGAAGGAACGAATTTACCGAGGCTCTTAATGTGTTTCAAGGAGGCGCTCTGTCAACGATGGTCAACTGCTTCGCGTAAACGAATGGGCACGCGCGCGGGAAATCCGTTTACGCAGAGCGGTTCTAAATTCGTTGACAGATTTGGGTGCCCTCCTTGAAATCAGTTAAGGGCGATTTTCTAAATTCGCTGTAGTGTTCTGTCAGTGCTGCCCTTTGAGATAGATGGGCTGAGCAGTGACGACTGGCGTTCCACTTCATCTACAGGTAAACTTATCGGCAGAGAGAGACTGTTATGACCACGATTACCATTTCCCTGCTCGACGACCGCCTGCAAAAACTGAAAGAGATGGCCACGCGCTTCAGCGTTGCGCCGGAAGAACTGGTGCGCGTCAGCATTGAAGAACTACCGTAAAGTCGTGTTCCCTCATTTAGGGCAAGGCCTCAGGGGTCGCCCGGTTGCGGGAAAGCCGCACGCCGGTAAATATGGGGAAGTGACCCCACCGTGGCAATGGGGAGAGAGAGGTTTCGACCTCTCCCTTACCCGCTAGCTGTCACGACATTCTGATAGAGGCTGAAGGAAACGAAGCCGGTGGACGAGAATCTGAAACTCGAAGTCGTTCGCGCGGATCAACTGGCCCCAGAGCCCTTGGCAGCGATTCACGCGCTTTGCCAGCGCGCTTATCAGGGAGATGTGGAACCGTTCTTCCGTACCTTTACGGAAGCGACGCATGTCATAGGTTGGTTGGGCACTACCCTCGTCAGTCATGCGATGTGGGTGACCCGTTGGCTTCAGCCCGGCGATAATCCTCAGTTGCAGACCGCCTATGTCGAAATGGTTGCCACCGAGCCACAGTATCAGCGACGTGGCTTTGCCACAGCGGTGATGCGTCGGCTGGCGAGTGCGATTACCGATTTCGAGGACTGATTTGCTTTTCTAAACCTGACAACAGAGATAAAATCACTTGCCATGGCGAAGTACAAAATCAGTTTCACTGAAAGCGCGCTCGAAGATTTAGCTTGATTCAAGCAGAACGAGCAGAACGAAATTCGGGATGGGATTTACGCCAATCTTGAACACGAGCCAACAGTAGAAACTCGCAACCGCAAAAAACTTCGCCCAAATGAAACCGCCGAATGGGAGTTGAGAATCGGCAGGTTCCGGGTCTTTTACGATGTAGATGAAGCCGTGCGGATTGTGGCCATTGAAGCCATTGCCCAGAAGAAAGGTAACTTGCTGTTTTTTCATGGCGAGGAGCGAGAGTTATGAAAACGATGACAGTTCCCGCACGACTTAAAACGCTGAATGAGTTGCTCAAGCAGGCGCGCAAGGCGAACGTGCTGTTGCGTTCCGAAAGCGGCGAGCAGTTTGTGTTAGCCAAAGTTTCGTCGGCGCAATCTTTTTACGTTGGCGAGAGCGACGACTTTGACGAAGAGATCAAGGCGACGCGCGCGAACAAAAAGCTGATGAGGTTTTTAGATCAGCGGGGCGAGCAGGCAAAAAAGGGGAAACTGATTCCGATGGCAGAAGTGGAAAAAAGATTGGGGCTTAAGAAGCGTAAAAGGCGGTGAATAATCGCTGTGTTACCCTGAAAGGTGTCGCCTTCTGAGGTGCTATTTTCGAGCAGGCTGACGGGGCCGGAACGCCCCGCTCGCTGGCAAATCGTCGTTCTGGTAGACTACCGACCTGGGCATGGTTGCAGAACACGATCCTCCCTTCCACCTCCGCTACGCCACGACTGCGGATAACACGCTGCTGGCCGAAGTGGGGGCGGAGACCTTCTACGACAGCTTCGCGGCGGATAACACCCCGGAGAATATGGCGGCCTATCTGGCCTCAGCCTTCAGCCCGGAGAAACAGGCCCGCGAACTGGCTGATCCCGCTTCCAGATTTTTGATCCTTGAAGCAGAGGGCCTGACAGTCGGTTATGCCCACGTGAAGTTTGGGGAGGCGCCAGCCGCCGTGGCCGGCCGAAAACCCATGGAGATTGTTCGTTTCTACGCCCGTAAGCCCTGGATTGGCAAAGGCGTTGGTGCGCGGCTGATGCAAGCCTGTTTGCAGGAAGCGGAGCGTGAGGGCTGCGGCGTGGTCTGGCTGGGCGTCTGGGAGCGGAACACGCGCGCCATCGCTTTCTATCGCAAATGGGGCTTTGTCGAAGTGGGGACGCAGCTGTTTCTGCTTGGGGACGATCCCCAACGCGATTTGCTGATGGCCAGAGTCGTCAGGCCGAGTGGTGGGGAACGCTGACGCGAAGCGGCTGAAGAAACGCTGATGGCGCTGATTTTTTTGAATCACACCTGCCCTTGCGGGCGGTAAAAGGATCAGCGAAGATCAGCTTAATCAGCGTCACACTTGCACCCTGTTGGGGCCGCAAGCCCGCCGGGGCGAGACGGCCTACGCGCAAGTGCAGGTGGTAGCCGCTGCGCGTGAACGGGCGCGTGGTCAGCCCGCCGCGTTGCTCGTCGGTCAACTGCCACGACCAGCGCATGAGCTGGGTGGCGACCATTTTGGCGTCGGCGTGCTGTTCGACCTGGCTCAGTGGCTCGGCGCATCGGCGGCGGGCCGCTGAAAGAAATCATTAGGATAGTCTTGAAGGGAGAAATCTGAAATGAAGCTGGATAAACGCACTCTGATGATTGGCATCATCCTGCTCGTCGTGCTCGGAGCGCCAATCGCCGCCAGCCTGCTGACCGATTGGTGGTGGTTCAAGAGCCTGGGTTTCGAGGCGGTCTTCCTTGCCCGCCTCGGCGCGCAGGCGGCGTTGTTTGCGGCCGGCGCTGTGCTATTCACGTTGATGTTTGCGGGCAATGCCATATTGACGCGGAGTCTGGCGATCCGCGCCGGCTGGATGCGCGGTCCTCCGGCGCACCCTCAGGCGCTGGCCTGGGAAGCCATGTTCTGGCTGGGGCTGGTCGGGGCGGGGCTGTACTTTGGCTGGCAGCTGGTCAACTCCGCCAGCGCGGCGTGGGAAACGGTCCTGCGGTATCTCAACGCTGCCGTCTTTGGAACTGCTGATCCGCTTTTCGGACGCGATGTGGGCTGGTATGCCTTCCAGCTACCTTTGTATCGCTTGATCCAGGGATGGCTGCTTGGCCTGCTGGCACTCTCCCTGCTGGCGGCCGGCACCATTTATCTCACGCGGGTCTTTCTGGCCCCGGTGGCGATCTTCACGGCCAGCATGAGCGAGCGCCGGATGGCCGAAGGGGCTGATCAGGCAGTAGCAGAAGTTGAGTTTCCCACTATTGTCCGGCCGCCCGTCACTCGCGCCATCAAACTCCATCTCTCCCTGTTGGGCGCGGCGCTGGCGCTGTTGGTGGCCTGGGGGCATCAACTGGACATCGCCGAACTGGTCTTCTCCATGGGCGGCGCGGCCTACGGCGCGGGCTACGCCGACGTGCAGGCGCGCTGGCCGGCGCTCAACCTGATGACCGGGCTGGCTGTGCTGGCCGCTCTGACTCTGCTGGCCGGGATTTCGCGTCAAGGCTGGCGGCTGTCGCTCGGCGGCTTTGGGCTATGGCTGATCGGCGCGGTGCTGGCCGGCTTCCTGTACCCGGCAGTGGTTCAGCGGCTCATCGTGCAGCCGGCCGAACTTGACCGCGAGGGGCCGTTCATCGAACACAACATCCGCCTCACCCGCCTGGCCTACGGGCTGGATCGCATCCAGGAAGTGCTTCTGCCCGGCGAAGAGGTGGTCACGCCCGAAGAGATCGCCGCCAACCCCGACACGCTCCGCAACATCCGCCTGTGGGACCCGGAGCCGTTGCTGGCAACTTACAACCAGATTCAGAGCATCCGCCTGTACTACGAGTTCGTCGGCGTGGACGTGGATCGCTACACCATTGACGGCCAATACCGGCAGGTGATGCTCAGCGCGCGCGAACTCTCGCCTGAGCGCCTGCCGGCCGAAGCGCAAACGTGGGTCAACCGCCGCTTGCAGTTCACCCACGGCTACGGCGTGGCGGTGAGCCCGGTGAACGAGCTAACCCCCGAGGGCCTGCCGACCTTCCTGGTGCAGGACGTGCCGCCCAAAGGCGTCCTGAACATCACACGCCCCGAAATCTATTTCGGCGAGAAGGTGAGCGAGTACGTCATCGTCCGCACCCGCACTCCCGAGTTTGATTACCCCAAAGGCGATGAGAACGTGTACGCCACTTACGGCGCGGACGCGGGCGTGAGCGTAGGCGACTTCTTCCGCCGCCTGGTTTTTGCCATCCGCTTTGCCGATCTCAACATCCTGATTTCCGATGCCATCGCGCCGCGCAGCCTGATCCTCTATCACCGCAACGTCGCCGAGCGGGTGCAGAAACTCGCGCCGTTCCTCCTGCTTGACCGCGATCCCTATCTGGTGGCGGCCGACGGCGCGTTGTACTGGATCGCCGACGCCTACACCCACACCGACCGCTATCCGTATTCGCAGCCGTACCGTGATGAGGCTAATCGCACGTACAACTATCTCCGCAACAGCGTCAAAGCCGTGGTCAACGCCTACGACGGCTCGGTGACGCTGTACGTGGCCGATCCGGACGATCCGATCCTGCGCGCCTGGATGCGCGTCTTCCCCGACCTCTTCCGCCCGCTGGACGAGATGCCCGCTTCGCTCCGCCCGCATTTGCGTTACCCGCAAGACCTGTTCAGCGCGCAGGCCGACCTGTACGCCACCTATCACATGCAGGACCCGCGCGTCTTCTACAACAAAGAAGACCTGTGGGTGGCGCCGAACGAAATCTACCTCAAAGCCACGGTGCCAATGGCGCCATACTACGTGATCATGCGCCTGCCCGGCGAGGCCGAGGCCGAATACGTCCTCATCCGCCCCTACACCCCGCCGGACAAGAACAATATGATCACCTGGCTGGCGGCCCGCTCCGACGGCGAACACTACGGCAACCTGCTGGCCCTGCGTTATCCCAAAGATAAACTGGTCTTCGACCCCATGCAGGTCGAAGCGCGCATTGACCAAGACCCGGTCATCAGCGAACAGGTGACGTTGTGGGATCAGGCCGGTTCGCAGGTGCTGCGCGGCAATATGATCGTCATCCCCATCGGCGACTCCAACCTATACGTCGAGCCGCTCTACCTGCAGGCCGCCGAGAGCCGCATGCCCGAGATGAAGCGTGTGATTCTGGTCAGCGGCAACCGGGTGGTGATGCATCCCTCGGTGGAAGCCAGCCTGGCGGCGCTGCTGGGTGAAGCCGTGGCCGTGACCCGGCCGCCCGAGACACCGACCACGCCCACCGGCGAGGCCGCCTCCTCCACCGTGAACGAGGCCATCCTGAATCTGCTGGCCGAACTCGAAGCGCGCAATACCCGGCTGGCGGACGAACTGGATGCGCTGAAGGCCGACTTGACGCGATTGCGCGAACTGCTGGCCCAGCCGTGAGAACGGTTGAGTCCCGCCCAGGCCGCCGGGACCCACGCTGAGACACACCATTATGAGACACACCGAAGATTCTTATACTCTTTGCGGCGCTGGATATCGTCCTATTCGTGCTTGTCACAGCGCTGGCTACGCAGCGGGCGGTTCGTCGCGTCTTTCGCCGTCTCCGCGCCATCGTCGTGGCGACCTAGATCGGGGAACAGGAGAGGAACTACATGGATTGGCTAACTGACCCTCAAGCCTGGATAGCGTTTATCACGCTCGTCGTTCTTGAACTCGTTCTCGGCGTTGACAACGTCATCTTCATTTCGATTCTGGCCGGAAAACTCCCCGCCCATCAGCAAGGACGGGCGCGCACCATTGGCCTGGGGCTGGCAATCGTCTCGCGCGTCCTGCTCCTGTTCTCGCTCTCGTGGGTCATCGGCCTCACCGAGCCACTGTTCTCAGTGCTCAAGTATGAGATATCCGGGCGCGACATTATCCTCATCCTCGGCGGCCTGTTTTTGCTAGGCAAGAGCACGCATGAGATCCACCAAAAACTGGAGGGCGTTGAGGGGCACGCCTCAGCTCGCGTATGGCCTTCCTTTGCCAGCGTCATTGTGCAAATCCTTCTGCTGGATGTCGTCTTCTCGCTCGACTCGGTCATCACTGCCGTGGGCATGGTGGACCAACTGGCGATCATGATCGCCGCCGTCATCATCGCGGCGGGGGTGATGATTGTATCCGCCGGCCCCATTAGCAATTTTGTAGATCGCCATCCCACCATCAAAATGCTGGCGTTGAGTTTTCTTTTGCTCATTGGCTTCACGCTGATTGTTGAAGGCCTGCACCAGCACATCCCCAAAGGTTACGTCTATTTTGCGATGGCGTTCTCGGTCTTTGTGGAACTGCTCAACTTGCGGCTGAGAAAGGTTCACGCCGCACCTGTGAAGTTGCACGAAGCATACGTCGGCGAGGCAGGTAAAGGTATTGCGCCAGAGTCAGACTAAAGACTCAACATGAAACCCAAAGGCAAGGTTACGACATCACCAGCAAAGCATCGAAGCAAGACCAGTGGCGGGGATGAGCGCCACCAGGAAACCCGGCGGCGGGTTTGGCTGTGGCTGGTGGCGGTCTTCTTGGCTGTCACGTTTCTTGCCAGTGAGTGTGCGACATTGCTCCCTGTGGAATAACCCGCATTGAACAATCCCGTTTTAGAGATTCTGATCATCTTGCTCCTGCTCGTCGCTAACGGCATTTTTGCCATGTCCGAGGCGGCTGTCATTTCCGCTCGAAAAGCGCGCCTGCAACAGTTAGCCGAAGCTGGCAACGCTCAGGCTCGCGCCGCGCTGGAGTTGGCGACTCACCCAAACCAGTTTCTCGGTCTCTTCTCAATAACTTGGGGTAAGCCTGCCTGTCAATCCGGCGAAATAGGGATAGACAAGCGGCGGTTGTGAGAATACACTGAGCGCATGGTCGAAGATTTCGATTTTGACCCGAACAATCTGCAAGACCTTGCGCAAGCCCGCGAGTGCATCCTGGGCTTGCTCAATCTGGTAGAAGAGGTGGTGGCGGAGAACCGCGCCTTGCGGGCTGAACTCCAACAACTCCGGGACGAGAATAATCGGCTGAAGGGCGAGCAGGGCCAGCCGTCCATCAAGCCGGGTCGGAAACCGCCTCGCGGCGCCGCGGCGGATCACTCTTCGGAACGCGAGCGCCACAAGCCGAAAGCCCACACGAAAGGCGGCAAGGTAGATCAGATCAGGCTTGACCGCGAAGAGGTGCTGACAGTCGATCACACCCGCCTGCCGTCCGATGCCGAGTTCAAGGGCTATGAGCCGGTGGTGGTGCAGGACCTGCGCTTCCAGACCGACCACGTGCGGTTTTGGAAAGAGAAGTTCTACTCGGCCACGGAGCGCTGCACCTACTTGGCGGAACTGCCAGCGGGTTACGCGGGCGAGTTCGGGCCGGGTGTCCGCGCCCTGGCGCTGGTCTTCTATTTCGGCTGCCAGATGACCGAGCCCAAAATTGGGGAGTTGTTCCGCCATGTGGGGGTGACGATCTCGGCGGGACAAGTCTCCAATCTGCTGATCAAAGGCCAGGCGCAGTTCCACACTGAGAAAGAGGCGGTCTACGCGGCTGGCTTGCGGAGTGGCCCCTGGCAACATCTGGACGATACGGCTACCCGGGTGGATGGGCAAAATCACCACTGCCATATCGTGGACAACCCGCTCCACACGACGTTTCTCACCACCCCGGCGAAAGATCGGCTGACGATCATCGATGTGCTGTGCCATGGGCAGCCCCGGCGCTTCCGACTGAATGCCGAAGCCCTCGGCTATCTGGAAACGGCCGGGGTGTCGGCGGTCACTCGTCGAAAGGTGGCCGCCCTCCTGAGCGAGCAAGACCGGGATGAAGCCGCCATGCACCAGTGGCTGGACGAGCGCCTGCCGGGGTTGGGGGTGCAGACGCGCAAGTGGGTGCTGGATGCCGCGGCGGTGGCGGCCTATCACGCGCAGACCGAGTGGCCGGTGGTGCGGCTGCTGATCTGTGACGGCGCGCTCCAGTTCACCTGGGTCACGGAAGACTTGGCCCTGTGCTGGGTGCATGAGGGGCGGCACTACAAGAAACTGGTGCCAGTGGTGCCGCAGCACCGGCAAGTGGTGGACGACTTCTTGGATGACTTCTGGAAGTTCTACGACGACCTGCTGGCCTATCGGGTACAGCCGAACCCGGAGGAACGCACGCGCCTGGAGACGGCGTTCGACAGCCTGTTCACGACCGTGACTGGCTACCAGGCTTTGGATCAGCGGATAGCTATGACCCGCGCGAAGAAAACCAGCTTGTTGATGGTGCTGGAACACCCCGAAATCCCCTTGCACAACAATCCGGCGGAGTTGGGGGCGCGGCAACGGGTGCGCAAGCGAGACATCAGCTTCGGCCCGCGCACCGCCGAAGGCATGAAGGCCTGGGACACCTTCATGTCGTTGGCGGCGACCACCCGGAAACTGGGGGTGAATTTCTATCACTACCTCCATGACCGTATCACCGGGGCCAATCAACTGCCGAACCTGGCGAACCTGATTGAGGAGCGGGCCAAGACGCTCAACCTGGGCGCGTCTTGGAATACGTCCTGAGT
>DAOTXG010000128.1:0-9007 GCA_034435515.1 Anaerolineales bacterium | reverse complement strand
GGCGAAGACCTGCAGGGGATGGTGGCTGCCGCTGCTGGACAGCAATTTGCCATCGCCGGTTGAGCTGGTCTTGAACCATAACGCCATGGAGAAATTCGTCGGCGACAGGCTGGCCGTGTTGAAGGCCGTCTGAACGTAGTCGTTCACCCCATCGAACTTTAATCCCTGGCCGGTGGAGGTCGTCAGCCCCGGAGCGCCGCGGTCCCAGCCCGCGCCGTTCAGCAGGCGGCCATGGTTGGCGTTGCGGCTCTGGTCGTAGGCCACACTGCCGGTGCCCTCGTCGCCAGTCCAGTAGCCCGCCAGGCCGGCCTCGTTGCCCGCCGCCGGGCGGTCCATCACTTCCGCGAATTCGCCAGTCGCCAGCGCCCGTGTATAAACGCGGACTTCGTCCAGAACGCCGGCAAAGTGGAAACCTCCGGTTCCCGCCACGCCCATGAACAGATTGCCTGTCAGCGTTCCGCCCGGCGCGATGGTAATCTCCGGGGTTGGATTCCCGTCTAGATACGTCCGATAGCCACTGGCGCTGCCCACCACGACGGCGTGGTGCCAGCGGTCATCATTGATGGCGGTCGTGCCAACAGTGCACGCGCCGGCCAGGCAGGTGCGCAGTTTCCCGGCGAAGACCTGCAGGGGATGATGGCTGCCGCTGCTGGAAAGCATTTTGCCATCGCCGGTTGAGCTGGTCTTGAACCACAACGCCATGGAGAAATTGGTCGGCGACAGGCTGGCCGTGTTGAAGGCCGTCTGAACGTAGTCGTTCACCCCGTCCAACTTGAAGGCCGAGAAGGCGCTTCGGGAGGCCAGGCCGGTGGTCAGCGTGTCGCTGGTCGCAACGGCCGGGTACCACTGGCCGCCATCGGGCGAGTAGAAACCCTGCACCTGACGAAAAGGAACACCATCCGGATGGGTCAGGGTATAGCGGATGGGAATAGTGCCCTGTGAGCGCACCCCTGGCACAGCGTAGAAGTTGGCCGGGGCTAACTGACTTGAGCTTTGCCCACCAAAGGTAGAGACAAAGTTGCTTTGGGTATCAAGAACAACTGACGGGGCTGGGCCGGTTTGCAGGGGTTCGCGCAAGCCCTGGTTGAGGTAAAGCCGGTTGAGGTAACCAGTGCCCCAAATCCCATTGCCAAAGACAACATCCACCCGCCCATCCCCATTGGCATCGCCCACCGCCAGGCTATAAGTTCGTTCTATCTCAGCCGACGACCAGGAGACGGCCGATAACATCCCTTGGTGGTTCAGGTAGATTTTATTGGCGATGCCGCTTGAAATTCCAGGGAGTTGTGGCGCGGCGCTTGAAATTAAATCCGGGTAGCCGTCGCCGTTGATATCCCCCCAGGCGACTCGGGTTTTAAAATCATTATTGCCCGAAGACCAGCTCGATGTCTGTTGCAGCGTACCATGTTCGTTGGGGTAAATACTGCTCCCGGCGCCGTCCCGACCAACGGCCAAATCCAAATCGCCATCCCTATCCATATCGGCCAGAGCCAGGCTATAGAAGAAGGGGACGGCAATGAAGTAGGTGGGCGTAGTGGGCAGGTTGCCGTTGTCATTTTGATAAATATTGACTTGATGCTCTTGAAAATCAAAATAGGCCCAACCGGTGACCAAATCCAGGTCGCCGTCGTTATCCAGGTCGCCCCAGGCCAGGTTGGTGGTGCTGCCGGCCACGCTCGAAGTCCAGACCGAGGTGCTTTGCAACTGGCCGTTTTGATTTTGGTAGATATGGTTGAAGCCTGAGCCACCCGCCTCTTTATAGTTTCCAGCCGCCAGGTCCAGGTCGCCATCGTTATCGTAATCGCCCCAGGCCAGACTTAGCGTATAGTCAGAGCCAACTCCAAATGTTTGCCAGGCCGAGGCTGTCAACGCGCCGTTCTGGTTGAGGTAAATCTCATTGTGGCCGTTATCCACCACTGTGGGATTTGGACACCCTACAGTTTCAGGGCTGTTGCCCACCGCCAAATCCAAATCGCCATCGCCGTCCACATCACCCCAGGCCAGGCTGGTGGAATGTCTGGAAATGACTTGGGCGGGCCATAGGCTGGGGTCAGCCACCAGTTGTCCATGGGTCACCCGATAGATGACGTTCTGGGCGGCCAACCCATTGTATGGAAAGGAATATTCACCACATTGATTAAAGCGCCAATCACCATTCGCCACCGCCAGCTCCAGTTGGCCGTCGTTATCCACATCCCCCCAGGCCATATCTACGGCGGTTACCGCGCCCCCAGGCTGAACAAAACTGGTGGAACTGAGTGGCAGGCCCTGACCCTCATTGAGATAGACGACCAGGGGGCCATTCGCCACTTGCGCTAAATCGAGGTCGCCGTCATTATCCGCATCCCCCCAGGCCAGAAGAGCCTGGCCATCAAGACTGCTCTGCCAGGCGGCGATGGTTGCCAAAACACCATTATTATTCAAATAGACTTCACTGCTACCCCGGCTATTGGCGCCTCCACCCAGAGCCAAATCCAGGTCGCCATCATTATCTACATCCCCCCAAGCGACACTTTTGGCGCTACCACCAAAGCTCTGAACTCCATTGACTTGCCATGTGCCAGAAGTGGTAAAGCTATACACTTTGGAGGCGCCCCCTGTCGCTGCCGCCAATTCCAAATAGTCATCGTTGTTGATATCACCCCAAGCCATATCCTCTACGCCATCGGTTAGCGTTAAAGTTAAGGAGGGAGTCAAATCCAGCATCTGAGCTTGGTTGCGATAAATATAGATATTGCCTCCGGATGGATCAGAATACCCACCCACAGCCAAATCCAAATCGCCGTCGCGATCAATATCGCCCCAGGCCACACTTCTGGTGGATAAGGTTATCGCATGGGTTGTACTCCAGACCGGAGTCATAGTGATGGCGCCACCAACACTATCATTACGGTAGATGTAATCCGTATTAGGGCGTCCGATTGCCAGATCCAGGTCACCATCCCCATCCATATCTCCCCAGGCCTGTGTAATTCCAAGCTTAATCAAGTAGGGCTGGGCAGTCAGGCTAAGTTGGCCGGTGGCTTGAATAAGACCATCATTGCGATAAATAACTGGCCCCCAATCACCATCAGTATCGAGTGTTCTTTGACCCGACACGATATCCAGGTCACCATCACCATCTACATCTCCTAAAGCAATGCCATCGCCTCCACTAGGATGAAGCGTTGCCCCCAACGTCATTATCAAATTGCCTTGGGCGTCCAGCCCCTGATTGAGCATCACCGCCGAGGGCTGGGTGACATTTTGGATACTGGCAATGACCAGATCCAAATCACCGTCCAGGTCCATATCTCCCCAGGCTATATTTCCGTGAGTGGCAAATATTTCATCAGATATGTAGGCCGGGAAGGTCTGGAGGGGAATGGAGTCATTAGCGCGCGCGGTTTGGGCTGGAGCCAGCGACCAAAAGAGCAGGCACACGCCGCCCAGGGCCAGCAGCAGAGGTGGGAGGAGGCGGAGGGGGTTGAACCACTGAGGGGATGAGAGCACTGACGACACTGAAGAGCGCGCCCCTTTCAGTGCTTTCAGCCAAATCAGTGGCTTCAGTGGTTCGAGCGTGGGGTGGGGCGACGAACAGTGGGTCATCACAACCTCCTGCGGGACAGGCGTGTGAGCAAGGCGCTAGTGAAGTCGGCGGGTCCAGTTGATGCCTTTTCTCGACAGATTGGGCCTGGATTCGAGCCTTTAGGCGGTTGGCACAAGCAGTGCGGCCCGGCTAAAGCCTGGATTCCAGGCGGAATCCTCCTTAAGCCTCAAACGGCCATGGGGTTGTGAATGCGCCAGGGGATCCCCCCAGTTGCATCGCTGAAGACAGGGGAAATCCGGTGAACTATCTCCAAAATACAGCGGAATCAGGGCAGAGTCAAGGAGGAATTTTCCGTACAGGCAGACCGACGCAGTCTCCAAGACCGCGTCGGTCTCTAACGCACCGGGCTTATCACCGGTATCCTTCCGCCTGCAAGTTGAACAGCGCCGCGTACTTCCCGCCCAGCGCCAACAGCGCCTCGTGCGTGCCTTGTTCCACGATGCGCCCGCCTTCCAGCACGATGATCCGGTCGGCGATGCGGACGGTGGAGAAGCGGTGCGAGATGACGCTCCGCAGTGGCGGTGCGGTCGGCGGCGATCTGCCGGAACTGCTTGAAGACCTCGTACTCGGCCCGGGCGTCCAGCGCGGCGGTCGGCTCGTCGTGCAGGCCGGGGCCGCCGGGGCCGATACGGATCATCCTCTCCTACTTTGAGCCTCTCTGCTTCAGTGCTCCATCCAGAAAATCCTGAATCTCGCCTTCCAGCACTTGCTTGATGCGGGGGGTGCGCTGGCCGGTGCGGTGGTCGTGCACGCCCTTGTCTTTGGTGCTGCGGAGGTAGGAGCGCACGACGCCGCCGGGCGGGGGGGCAAGGCGCGACTCGCTCTGCCCGGCTTCGAGATGCGCGGCGATGCGCAGGAGGCGCGAGGCCTCGACGGCCAGGTCGTCCGACGGAAGGTTGCCCCACAGCGTCAGCCGGCGGTCGGCGCGCGGGTGATAGATGGTGACGACCGAGGTCAGCCGGGGGATGAGCAGGCCGTTCCGGTTGGCAGTCCTGGCATTGACGTCCAGGTCCGGCGGGACGGGCGGCAGTTCGTCGTCGTCAAGTTCCGGCAGGACGCTCACCGTCGCCGAGAAGCGCTGCAGCGTCTCCTGCCCCGCGACTTTGGCCGTCTGCACCAGGCGGTGCGCGCCCGCTTCGCCTTGCAGCAGGCCGTACACGCCAAAACCGCTGATGACCAGCGTGGCGGTAAAAGTGCGGCCCTCGGGCGACTGGTCTTCGCCGAGCACGTTGGCGGCGAGGCCGCGCCGCTTGGCCCAATCCAGATACATCTTCGCCAGCGTGGCCGCCCACTGCCGCGCGGCGTGGTGCTTGGATTTGACGGTGATTTGCAGATACGCCCCACTCGTGTCGTGCGGGCCGCTGAGCCAGGCGGTGAACTCGACGCGCGGCAGCTCGCTCAGGAGGAACTTATAGGGCCGGAGGAGATTTTCGTAGCGGGGCGCCTCGGCGGCGCATTGTTCGGCGAGCGTATCCAGCGCCTCGCGCAGGGTGCTGAGCAATTCCACCGTGCTGCTCGCGCGCTGATAGGCGTCGAGCTTGCGGCGCGCGGTCGCCTGGTTGTTCCAGAAACTCATGTCGGCCATTTCGGCGATGATGGCTTCACGCTCCGCGCGGGCCTCGCTCACGCGATACAGGGCCTCCAGGGCTTCGACGCGGGCCGCCAGGATGGGGAGGGCTTCGCGAACCTCGTCGAGGGTGAGCGGGGCGGGCAGCGTGGCGGCGGGCGGCGGTTGAGCCGGGGCAGGGGGCAGATAGGCCGAGGCCACGCGCCCGTGCTTCATGTAGAGCCGGATGGTCCCGCCGGAAGTCCCCGCCGGGAGCGCGTTGATCTCGCGCGCCAGCGGGTAGGTGATGATCTTTTCGATCTGGCGCTTGAGGTAGCGCGCGCCGTACTGCGGGCTGTAGCCCAGCGCCACGGCGTGCTCGATGACTTCGTCGGCGAGGTCAATCTCGAACTGGCGGCGGGTGAGGCCCTCGCGCTGGAGCAGGTCGCCGATCTCGCGGCGGGCGATGTCGGCCATGACCGTGCGGCTCAGCGGGTGGAACACGCACACCGCGTCAATGCGGTTCATGAATTCGGGCGTGAAGTATTGCTCGGTCTCCGACAAGACCTGCTTTTCGCGCGCCTCCAGCGTCTCGCGCACGGCGAAGCCCAGCTGCCCCTGCTCGATCAGCCGCGCGCCGAAGTTGGAGGTGATGATAAAAATCGAGTTCCGCAGGTTGATCGTCTCTTCGTTGCCGTTGATCAGCCGGCCCTCGTCGAACAGGTGCAGGAAGCGCTGGTAGATGAGCGGGAAGGCTTTTTCAAATTCGTCGAGCACGATGACGGAGAACGCCTTGCCCGCCAGCCGGTTGGTGAGCTGCCCGCGCCGGTTGGCGAGATTTCGCACGTGAGGGTTGCCAAACAGTTCGGTGTGCTGGTAGGGATGGGCGTAGTCGGCCATGTTGAAGCGCACCAACCGGTCACGGTCGCCGTACAGGTACTCCGCCAGCGCCCGCGCCAGTTCGGTCTTGCCCACGCCCGTGGGGCCGAGGAACAAGAAGACCCCCATCGGCCTTTGCGGGTTGTTGACGCGCGCCCGTAGCAGGCTCAGGGCCTGGACAATGGCCTCGACGGCCTGATCCTGGGCCAGCACGCGCTGTTTGAAGTAACGCAGCACTTCGGCCTCGCCGAAAGGGAGCGAATCGTCCAGCAACATGCGCGGGAGGCCGCTCTGCTCGCCAAACCGGCGGATGACGTCTTCGGCGGTGAGTTGAGCCGCGCCGCCCGTCTGGGTGACGGCCAGCGCGTCGCGCAGGATGTCAATCGTCTTGCCGGGCTGCGCGCGGTCGAGGGCATAGTGCTGGCTGAGGTCGAGCGCCTGCTCGAGCGCCTCCGGCGTGACCGCCACGCCGTGCAGGATGCTCAAATCTTCGACCGCGTGACGCACGATTTGGCGCGTCGTCGCCAGGTCGGGTTCGCCAACCCGCACGGGCAGAAATAACTGCCGGTAGTCGGGATAGGCTTCCGAGAAGCGCCGCCAGGCGTTGTCCTCGGCCTCGGCCAGGCACAGCACGCCGGCGTGGTGTTTGAGCGCGCCCGCCAGCCAGCCGGCCGTGTCCAGGGTGTTGCCGCGCAGTGCGCCCTGGAGGGCCAGCAGCGACGCCGGATCCGCTCCGCCCTCCTCGTCCTCTTCTTCGTAACGGGGCGCGAGGTGGCCGCCTGGCCGGCTCGCGCGGGTGAGTTCGTCGAAGAAGAGGATGATTTCGGGGTGCTGCGCCCACTGGGTCAGCAAGTGATCGAGCAGCGCGTACACGTTGCCGCGCCCGGCGAGGCCGGTCAGGTTGCCGAGCGGGAGCCGCCAGACTTCTTTGCCCCGCAATTCGGGCGGGCAGCGGCCCTGCGCGATGCGGCGGACGGCGGTCTGCGCCACGGCGGTCTTGCCCGCGCGGCTCGGCCCGACGACGACGACCTTGCCTTTGAGGGGCGAGGCCAGCGCCAGCAAAATCTGCTCTATCTCCAGCTCGCGGAGATAGACCTCCGGCTGATGCTCGACTTCGGCGGTGAAGTTCTCGGCCACCTGGGCCAGCATCGCCCGGAAGTCTTCGAGCGGCATGGGTTCGGCGGAGCGGTGAGAAGGGGAAGGAGGCGTGAGCGTAGCCATAACCTGCGTCCTTGTGACTACTCGATTTTTGGAAAATGGGAAAACATGCCCCTGTTGCGGCGCGCGCTCGACCGAGGCGGCTATAGTGTACTACTTTTCGGGCGCATCCCCAAATGCGGCCTCCGAGTTGTGTGCACGCAAAGTTTGTCAGCAGTTGCACTACTGACAGCGGCCTTGCCGCAGTGCAACTGCGGCAGAACGAGGGCGCCTGACAACGTTTGCGAGCACACTCCGAGTTTCGCGGAAGAGGCGACTGACGCGGAGGTTGATGGTGAATTTGTAAAGGCGTTCGGTCAAACCCCGAGCACACTTCCCGCCAGCGGCACCGCGACCGCGCCCAGGAGGACGACGAGCACGACTTTGATATTGAACCGCTTGTGCGCCTCGGGCAGCAGATCGCCCGCGCCGATGTAGAGAAACGTGCCGGCCGCGAAGGCGACCAGGTTCGGCAGGATGGCGGGCGACGACAGCCAGGCCGCCAGCAGCGCGCCCAGCGGGGTGAAGCCCGCGTCCATGGCCAGCGCAGCGGCCACGCCGCGCCGGCCGTGCCCGGCGTTGCGCATCACCACCGTCGTCGCGAAGCCGCGCGGGAGTTCGTGCGCGAAGACGGCGGCGGCGACGGTGAAGCCCAGTGCCGGGGCCACGCTGTACGAGGCCGTAATCGCCACGCCGTCAATCAGGCTTTCCAGCGCCACGCCAATCATCGCCGGCCAGCCCAGCGACTGGGTGTGCTCCTCGCATTCCTCCTCCCCGCAGGCGTGGATCAACACCAGTTTCTCCAGGACGTAGACCAGGAAGAAACCGGCGGCGAGCGCCGCGACGCTGGTGGACCCTTCGGCCCAGTCAATCTCCGGCAGCATCTCGAAGAAGGCGATGGAAATCATCAGCCCGGAGGCGAAGGCGATGAAGTAGCGCAGTTCGACGCGGCGCAGGCGGGGGTGAAACGGGAGCAATCCGCCCGCGAGGGTGGCCGCGGACGTGACGAGGGCGTAGGCGAAGGCGATCATGAAACTCTCTTCTGGCAGTTGGGGCACTGGCCGAATAACTCCAGCCAGTGCGCTTGAATCTTGTAGCCGGTGCGGCGCTGGACGGCCCGCAGCAGGTCGCCGAGGTCACAGTCGTCAAACTCGATGACCGCACGGCAGTCTTCGCAGATAACGTGATGGGCGTGGCCCTCGCTGGCGGGCGCGAACGAGTGGCAGCCGTCGGGTTGGTGGACTTTGCGGAGCGCCCCGCAGGCGATCAGCACTTCGAGCGTGCGGTACACGGTCACCAGCCCGGTGCGCGGGTAGAACCGTCGGGCGCGAGCGAAAATCTCGGCCGGGCTGAGGCTGGTGGTGGCCCCGGCGATCACCCGCAGCACCGCGCGGCGCGGCTGGGTAAGTTTGTAGCCCCGTCCGGCGAGGGCGCGGGCCAGCGTGTCTTCGGAGAGCATTTTCTAATTGAAAATCATTTTCAATACGTGGTGGACAGGATAACCCAGGGGAAAGAGATTGTCAAGAGATCACCACCGGGTGATTGCACACAAATTACGCTCGCGGCGAATTTGCAATCCGCCGCCGGATTACAAATCCGGCGGGAGCGAGAGATGTGAATAATCACCAGATCACCGCCTGTGTACGTAAAACATACAGGCAGACCGACGCGGTTTCCAAAACCGCGTCGGTCTCTCTAGCCGCTCTCGCACCGCTGTGAGCGGAGGTCGTAAATGACGAAGCCGGCGTTTTCGTAGGCGAGGGGAAAATCGCGCGTGTTGGGCTTTTCGACGACCA
>DAOTXG010000127.1:0-2891 GCA_034435515.1 Anaerolineales bacterium | reverse complement strand
CTCTATTCCTTCTCGTCTTTCAGCATAGGAGAATTCCTTTATCTATAGAGGTGAGGATTTGCTTTTTGAGTCTGGTGTCAACGGATATTCAACCGCTCCGCGTAAACGGATAGCGGGCGGTAAATCCGTTTACGCGAAGCGGTTTCGCATCCGTTGACGCCGAGTCAGAATCATTTTCCTTCGCTTGCTTGTCTAAATCAGGCTGATCATTCGGGTGTTTAGCCATGGTTTGTAATCCTACCGTTTCTCGTGTTTTCGCATGAGCCTGAGGTTGAGGAAAGCCTCCAACGGCAGGCGTCAGCCGCGTTGCGAAGCGCAGCGAAGCAGCGTCGGTTGGAGGCTCGTGTTGGGCGGCCCCTGCATACGATACGGATTCACCCACGATCATGGATGGCCTATCAACAGCACGTTGTCCAACCCAACACTATCCGCTAAGCCGCGCATGAACTCGCCTCGAATCAGAAGCTCTTCCAGTAAAGCGAGCACGGATATCATGTCGGCCCTGGTGGCCGCCTGGCCAGTAGCCTGGTTTATCCAACCTGCATGCTCGTTCAATAGCAGTGTGTAAGTGGTCCAATCGCCCTCGGCGTCGTAATTGGCTTGGAACGCCAGCGTTATGCCCCTGCCCTCCAGAACCGCTGTACTGGCCGCAAATTCGTGACCCGTGTAGTGGTTGAGCACCTTGAGGTCGAACATCAGAACACCATTGTAGGCCGCAGATTGGTCGCCCAGAAACTTTTCAGGAGCCGCCCAATATGAATCGCCGTCTCCGTCGTCAATCGTTATGAACCCTGAAGGATTTCCCTTGGTGGCCGCATACGTGACGCCGATAGCTCCTGCACTGACCGCGCTCCACCCATCCTGACCATCGTCAAAGGTACTTTGAGCGAGGATGAGTTGCCGCGCTAACCCCGGTGTGGGCGTTACCTCTACAATTTGGGTAACGGTGATTGTCAGTGCCGTAGCGATCACAGAGGCTGATCTTGCTTCTGCTGTTTGAGCAATTTGCAGTTGGGCAGGGGTAATTACTTGCAGGTAGCCAAGATACGAAGCCACAATCGCACTTAGAGCGCTGAAGATAGCGGTTGCTATGGCACCAACTGCTGCCCACATGGCAGAGTTGGCCTTGTCTCTCTCCTCTTTTGAATTTCCCTTGTCTTTGGTTTTCATTTGTCTTCTCTGCCGGATTGTTCAAGAATGAGCTGCCCAACGGTCCGCGCATAAGCGCGGGTCTCTGTCGAAGCCTTAGCTTATCCGCGCTTTGGCTGACCCACGCCGCTTGATCTACAGGGGCGGAGCCAGTTCTGCTTTATGCGTTGGTTATTGCGCCCGGTTAGCCTCTCCAGCCCGCTCTGCCCCAGCCTGCTCAACGACACCTATCGACTTGTCTACGATGGAGCGCAATAACTTGTTATTAGATCCAATACCTTCGCCAATTTTTGGCGAAGCACGCGCCAGCCCTATATCTGGCGGTGAGGAGCGCAAAACAACCGCCAGATGTGGCGGGGGAAATTGTCATTTAGGGTTTTGGCGAAGGTATTGAGATCGACTCTTGTTATTATTGGATACACTCTTTATCTCTGCGCTCCGCGTTTGAACGAAGCAGCCCGGGTCATAAACTGACCGTCATTGCGCATGACTCCAAGCTTGGGTATTAATCGGACGCGTCGGTCGGCATGACACCCCAGGCGTGCCACATAATTTACACCCAAGATGCCGGGCGCGCAATCGGCAGCGGATGGCCTTCGGCATAACGGATTAGCGGATAATGCGCCTCCATCCGCTAATCCGCTCCCCTATCCGCTGACAAGTGCGCGGCGAGCAGTTCGCGGGCGAATCTGTCAGCGGATGGCCTTCGGCGTAGCGGATTAGCGGATAATGCGCCTCCATCCGCTAATCCGCTATCTATCCGCTGACAAGTGCGCGGCGAGCAGTTCGCGGGCGAGTCTGTCAGCGGATGGCCTTCGGCATAACGGATCAGCGGATAAGCGCCTCCATCCGCTAATCCGCTATCCATCCGCTGACAAGGGCGCGGCGAGAGGCTCGCGGGCGAATCTGTCAGTGGATGGCCTTCGGCATAACGGATTAGCGCATTGGTCACAAGTTAAGGATCGCTCCACGCTGTCAAAGGTAGAGGGTTGAGCGGGACGGGTTGGGTCGGACGACGGAACTGGTTTTTTTCTTCGGCGGAGTCTCCGCCGAAGGCTCAGAAAGCGAGGTCGTCGTCATATCCCAATCTTACCGTACTCACGTTTATGTTAGCCTGACCAGCCCGCATTTTGCTTAACTTGTGACTAATGGCTTTAGAGACGATCAGCGGCCAGCCGGCTTGAACGGTGCTCACGACCATATATGAAAACCGGGCAGACCTTCGGGGTCTCTGAGACCCCGAAGGTCTCTAAATAAACGCCCGCAAGAACGCCGCCGCATTCTCCCCCAACGTCTCCAACAAGTAGCCGCCTTCCTGCACAATCGTCGTCGGCAGGCCCAGCGCGGCGATGCGCCGGCCGATGGCGCTGAAACCCTCCCGCGTGATATTGAACCCACCCACCGGGTCGCCGGCGGCGATGTCGAAGCCGGCCGACACGACGAGATAGCGCGGCGCAAAAGCGCGGATGATGGCCAGCGCCTCGTCGAGCGCGGCGAGATAGGCCGCGTCGTCTGTCCCCTGCGGCAGCGGCCAGTTGCGGTTGCACCCCTCGCCCGCCCCCTCGCCGCGCTCGTCGGCCTCGCCCCAGTAGTAGGGATAATCGTCGTCCGGGTGGGCATGGAGCGAGCAGAACAGGACGGACGGGTCGGCGTAAAAAATCTCCTGCGTCCCGTTGCCGTGATGGTAATCAATGTCGAGGATAGCCACCCTCGTGGGGGCAACCGCACCCCCCTTATCGGGG
>DAOTXG010000126.1:0-19006 GCA_034435515.1 Anaerolineales bacterium | reverse complement strand
TCGCCACGCCTGACCCGGAGGGCACAGCCCGGACGTTCCTCGAAGCCTGGGAGAAGGGCGATTATGCGGCGATGTACTCCCTGCTCTCGCCGCTCAGCCAGGACGCCGTCAGCCTGTCCGACTTTCAGGCCCGCTACGAAGCGGCGGCCCACGCGGCCACGCTTCAACAGGTCGAAGCCCAAATCCTCAACGTCTTCAAGTCCGGCGCCAAAGCGCAGGTCGCGTACGCCGTCACCTTCCAGACCGCCCTCGTCGGCGACCTGACCCGGCAGACGGAGATGCTGCTGCTTTACGACCAGGGGCGCTGGGTGATTTCGTGGACAGACGGGATGATCCTCCCCGAACTCCAGGGCGGCAACACACTGGTCATGCGCTACTCCCGGCCGGCGCGCGCGAATATCTACGACCGCAGCGGGCTGGGGCTGGCCGTGCAGGGACAGGGCAAAATCGTCACCATCGGCGTTCAGCCCGGCCAGATCACCGACGAGCCGACTGTGCTCGCGGCGCTCTCCAGTCTGCTCGGCCTCCAACCGGGGGCCATCAAAGAAAAGTACGCCTCGCTCCCTGCCGACTGGTACGTGCCCCTCGGCGAGGTCTCCGCTGCCGACGCCCAGGCGAGTTACGCGGTGCTCTCGGCGCTGAACGGCGTGTTCCTTTCCTCGTCGAACACGCGCGATTACCCCTTTAGCGGCGACGCGCCGCACGTAGTGGGGTATCTCTCCGCCATTCCCGCCGAAAAACTCGCGGAATACGAGGGCCAGGGCTACAGCGGCGATGAGCGCGTGGGCGCAGCCGGGCTGGAAGCGTGGGGCGAGCCGTACCTGGCCGGCGTGCGTGGGGGGAGGCTGGAAGCCATTACCCCAGGCGGCCAGGTCTTCGGCCTGGCGGAGAGCCAGGCTCAACCCGCGCAGGCCATCTACACGACGCTTGACCGGCCGCTGCAGATCGCCGTGCAGGAGGCGCTGGGACAATTCAAAGGCGCGGCCATCGTCCTCAACCCGGAGACAGGCGAGGTGCTGGCAATGGCCTCCAACCCCAGCTTCGACCCCAACGTGTTTGAGCTAACCGGACAGGACAACCCGGGGCTGAACGCTATCTTGAGCGATCCGGGCAAGCCGCTCCTCAACCGCGTCACCCAGGGTCAATATCCGCCCGCCTCGGTCTTTAAAGTGCCGATGATGGGCGCGGCGCTTCTCTCCGGCCTCTATACCCGCAACACGTCTTATACCTGCACCGGCAAATGGGACTTGCTCGGCCCAGGCGCCGTCAAGTACGATTGGACGGTGACGTACGGCGCGCCGCCGCACGGCAAGATTGACCTGGTCCAGGCGCTGGCTTTTTCGTGCGACCCGTATTTCTACACCGTCGCGTACAATCTGTATCAATATAATCAGGAGTACATGGCGCAGGTGGCGCGGCAGTTCGGGCTGGGCGAGTTCACGCAGATCGGGCAGGCGGCCGAAGCCCAGGGCCTCATCCCCGACCCGGCCTGGAAACTGCGCGCTTACGGCGAGCCGTGGACGCCGGGTGACAGCGTGAATATGGGCGTCGGCCAGGGGTACGTCCTCGTGACTCCTCTGCAAATCGCGCAGATGATGGCGGCGGTGCGCAACGGCGGCGTGCTCTATCGCCCGCAGCTGGTGCACCACATCACCCCGCCGGGCGGCGCCCCCACTTACCAGTTGGAGCCGGTTGTCAATGGACGTCTGCCAGTCAGCGCCGAACACCTGGCGCTGATCCAGGAGGGCCTGCGGGCCGTGACGACGCTTCCCGGCGGCACGGCGCGCTTCGTGTTCCCGAACTTCGAGATCCCGGTTGCCGGGAAGACCGGGACGGCGGAGGACCCGGCTTCCGGCGGCCCGCACGCCTGGTTCGCGGGCTACACCGAGGCCGACCGCGCCGACAAGCCCGACATCGTGGTGGTGGTGCTGGTCGAGAACATCGGCGAAGGTTCCGAGTTCGCCGCGCCCATCTTCCGCCGGATTGTCGAGGTCTATTTCAAAGGCCGACCGTACACGCTCTACCCCTGGGAGACTGAATTCGGCGGCGCGGCCACGCCAACACCATAGGACTGCCCCCGCTTTGACGGGCAGGTGACTCACGGACGGAAGGAAACAAAGACTCTTTGCCCCTATTTCAGCCTGTCCGTGTTCATTTCCGTCCGGCGAGTCAAGGCTTTTTGCCTGTTCAACCCTGTAGAGCCAGAATTCATATTCCATGAGGACTCTCCCCGGTATTATCCTCAAGGCTCACAGCGGTTTTTTCACCGTCCACACCGAGGCGGGCGACTTCGTCTGCCAGCTGCGCGGGCGGCTGAAGAAAGAGTGGAGACAGACCGACCTGGCGGCGATCGGCGATCAGGTCGAGATTTCGAGGCAGCCCGACGGCGCAGGGATGATCGAGTCAATTGCTCCGCGCCGGAACGCGCTGGTGCGCCGCGCGCCGCTGGGCAGCAAGCGCGTCCGCGAGGACAAAGACAAGGCACAGGTCATCGTCGCCAACCCCGACCAGGCGGTGTTCGTCTTCGCCTGCGCGGAACCCAGCCCGCACCTGCGGATGCTGGACCGTTTTCTGGTGCTGGCCGAATCCGAACGTCTGCCCGCCCTCATCTGCGCTAACAAATGCGACCTGATTACGCCACAGGCGGCCCTGGCTCTGTTCCAGATTTACCCGCCCCTCGGCTATCAGGTGATATTCACCTCCGCCCACGCGGGTATCGGCCTGCACGAACTGCGCGAGGCGCTGCGGGGCAAGATTTCAGTCTTCGCCGGGCCGTCGGGTGTGGGCAAATCCAGCCTGCTCAACGCCATTCAGCCTGGTCTGGGGTTGAAGACCAGCGCCGTTTCACAGGCGACGACGAAGGGGCGGCACACGACTGTCTATTCCGAACTGTTCGCGCTGGACGGCGGCGGCTACGTGGCCGACACGCCCGGCCTGCGCGCCTTGACGCTGTGGGACGTCGAGCCGGAAGAGTTGGACGGGTATTTTGTAGAAATACGTAATCTCGTTTCCCAGTGCGAGTTCAGCGATTGCACACACATCCACGAGCCGGGGTGCGCCGTGCGCCAGGCTGTGGAAAATGGACAAATTTCGTCCTCTCGTTATGAGAGTTATTGCCGATTGCGCGCTGGTGATTTTTAACTATTCGAGAGAAATAGTTATAAATTGCATTTTTTGTGCCAAAGGGTCTTGCTTCCTGCAATTAAGGCTATATAATAGATAAGAAGATAGTTAGAACGCGAACTTCAAACGCCGACGGGGGAGAGAACCATGACATCCTTGCGACATCCTGCCAGCCTCATCCCCATCGTGCTCATCTTCAGCCTCGTCTTGGCGCCCTTCGCCCTGGCGCAGTCCGGCGACGCCCACAAGTATTACAGTGAGACCGGGCATAACCTGGACGAGCCGTTCTTCCACTTCTTCAACGCCACGGGCGGCCTCGCCCGGTACGGCTACCCGACCACTGAGGCTTACGTTGACCCGCAGACCAAGCTGCTGGTCCAATATTTCCAGAAGGCCCGGCTCGAATGGCATCCGGGCAACCCCGAACCTTACCGCATTCAACTCGGCCTGCTTGGAGACGAACTGGGCAAGCGCGAACCCCCGATCCCGGTCACTCAGATTCCTCCGGCCTCCGACCCGAACTGCCGCTACTTCCCGGAAACCGGCCACACGGTTTGCCTGAAGTTCCTGGACTACTGGAACACCGCCGGGGGGCTGGATATGTTCGGCTATCCCGTCACCGAATATAAAATCGAAAATGGCCGCATCGTCCAGTACTTCCAGCGCGCCCGGATGGAGTGGCACCCGGAGAAGCCAGTGGGCCAGCGCATCCAACTCGCGCCGCTCGGCGATATTTATTACTATTACGCCCAGCTGGATCTCACTCGTCGGTCGTCGACGGTGGACAGCGCCGCCCCGCCCGGCGTCAAGCCGAGTGTCACTGCACTCAGGCCGCGCGCGACGGTTCTCAGCCCGATTATCCCCCCCAACAGCATCCAGAACGGCAAGGTGCACATCAATGATCAGTTGGGCAAGCCGGTTGAAAATGCCGCCGTCACGCTGATCATTCACTTCCCCGCTGGCGACCAGGTCCTCAGCCTCCTGCCGACCAAAGCCAATGGAGCGACCTCCTTTGGCTTCAACGTCGGCCAGGGCCGACCGGGGACGATTGTGACGCTGGAATTCATCGTCACTTACCCCGGCTTGCCGCCGGCTAACACGCGCACGAGTTACATGGTCTGGTTTTATTAATCGAGACGTTCCGGTGGGCGTCTCTGCTTTCCCGGCGCAACAAAAAGCCCGCGCGCGCGGGCTTTGTTTGTCGTAACGGTTCAGATTATTTCTTAACCTCCGCCGGTTTCTCGGCGGGTTGATCGGCGGCGGCTTCCTCTTCTTCATCCTCCCAACCGATAATCCAGACGCACAACCCCGCGACCAGGGTGGTGGCGATGATGAGCGCGGCCCACTGGCCGACGAGCAACCCGACGTCGCGCGCCTCGTAAGCGACCATCGCATCCATGCCCAGGCCCAAAACGATCCAGGCCGCCAGGCGCGGGTGGGCTTTGGCCCAGTCAATGAGACGATTCATAATACTCTCCACTCTAAATTGGCTTCATCACCCGATCTTCACGCAGCTTCTTGAACAGCATGGCCGTGCCGGGCGGCATGGATTCTTTGGCCGCCTCTTTCCAGGCCGCCACGCCCAGTTTCTCGGTGACCTGCGGCACGTACCCCGCGCCGGACAGCGCCTGCGCGGCCATCTGGGCGATGGGCAGCGGCACAAACACCAGCGCCGCCTCGCTCTGCAGTTCCTGGGCCGCCTTTTCGACGGCGTCGAGCAGCGGCGGACTCATTTTATCCAGCGGCGCGCCCGGCAGGACGTAGAACTCGTCTACGCGGGCGACGAGGTTCTCTACCTTCCAGCCCACCAAACCGGTCAACGCCTCGCCATATTCGACCAGCATATACGCCTTGTCCCCAAAGGCCTCCATAACGTCGTTGCGGGTGAGACTCTTCTGGCCGCTCGTCGCCTGCGTGATGAACGCGGCGATGGCGGAGGCGTCCCTGGGGCTGCCGCGCCGCACTCTAATCTGCTTCTCGCCGGTCGGCGCGGCCGGTTGAGGCGGAGCCGTTGGAGCGGGCGGGGGCGCCGCCTGGCCGATTTTGGCGAACGCCGCCTGCACCTGCGTCCAGGCTTCCTCGAACGAGCCGGCGTTCTGGATGACGACCGACGCGGCCTTCAACTTATCGGCCTGCGGGCCTTGCGCGCTGATGCGCCGGACGGCCTCGTCCTCGGGCAGCTTGCGCTTGTTGATCAGCCGCAGGACTTGCATGGCCTCGGGGGCGTTGACCACCCACACGGCGTCGCAGTCTTTGGCGAGGCCCGATTCGATCAACTTGATGGCCTCGACGACGATCACCTGGGCCTGCGAGCGTTTGACCAGGAAATCCACCGCCTGCCCCACGACGGGATGGACGATGGACTCTAGCCTGGCGAGCGCCTGCTCGTCGGCGAAGACCACTTTGCCCAACGCCGCCCGGTTGATCTCGCCGTCCGGCCCCAACAGCCATTCGCCGAAGGTCTTGAGCACCTGCGCATAGGCCGGGCCGCCTTTGGCCAGCGCCTGGTGCGAGAGCGCGTCGGCGTCAATGCCCGTCGCGCCCAGATGCTCCAGCATCTTGCGCACGACGCTCTTGCCCGTGGCGATGTTGCCGGTGAGACCGATCACGTATTTGTTGGGCCAGCGTTTGCTCATGAAGGTTAGCGTCTCAGAGGAGCCGTCTAAAAATAACTTCCCGGTTTCAGACCCTCAAGGTCTCCGAGACCCTGAGGGCCTGGACGGAACTTATTCTCGGGCGAGTCCTAAGGTTAGCGAAGTGTCTGTGCGCTGTATTCTAGCCCCCGTGATAGGGAACGTCAAGAATGTGACGCCGAGTTTTCCAGCCGCCGGAGGAGAGCCAGCAGGGCCATCGAGATGACGAGCAGCAGCGCCGAGAGGGCCAGCGCCACGCCGAGGTTGCGCTCGAGGCCGAGGTAAATGGCGAGCGGCATCGTCTGCGTCCGGCCTTCGAGGTTGCCCGCGAAGAGGATCGTCGCGCCGAACTCGCCGAGCGCCCGCGTCCAGCACAGGATGAGGCCGCCGAGGATGGCGCGCCCCGTGACGGGCAGCATGACGTAGCGGAACAACTGCCACTGGTTCGCGCCTTCGGCGTGGGCGGCTTCTTCGAGCTGCGGGTCAACGCCCGCGAACCCGATGCGCGCGGCGCGCACGTAGAGCGGCGCGGCGACAAACGTCTGCGCGACGACGACCGCCGCCATCGTAAACGGCAGGCTGATCCCGACCGCGCCCAGCGCCCCGCCGAAGACCCCGCGCCGGCCAAAGGCCATGAGCAGCGCCAGGCCGGCCACTGCGGGGGGAAGCACGACCGGCAGATCAATCAGCAGTTCGAGCCAGGGGCGGCCCCGGAACGGCCAGCGCGCCAGCGCAAAAGCCAGCGGCGTCCCGGTGAGCGCGGCGGCGAGCGTGGCGAGCGTGCTGGTCAGCAGGCTGAGCCAGAGCGCGGTAAGCGCCACCGGGTCGAGCATCTGCCCCATGAGGCCCGCCTCCCCTGCACGCCACAGGAGCGCGACGAGCGGCAGCGCCAGCAGACACACCAGCGCGCTGCCGGGGATGATGAACAGCCAGATGGACCTGCCGCGAATATGAATAGGGGGGGATTGATCGGCCAATTTAATGCGGTTCTCCCAATACAGAACCCCTCTACAATTTTCACTTTCCAAATCCCCACTTCGTCAATGCAGCCTGCCCCTCCGCCGATAGCACGTACTCCACAAACTCCGCAGCGAGGTCAGGATGCGGCGCGCTGGTTAGCACGGCGATCGGGTACGCGGCGACCACGTTGTACTCGGCCGGGAGGGGAATGGTCTGAAGCTCGGGCGCGGCCAGCGCATCGGAAGCATAGGCGAAGCCTGCGTCGGCTTCGCCCAGCTGCACCTTGACCACGACCTGCCTCACGTTGTCCTCGCTGGAGGCGAGGTTGGCCAGCACCCTGTCTTTGAAGCCTGAGCCAAACTGCTTTTCCATCTTATCCAACGCCGCGCGCGTATACTGGCCCGCCGGAACAACCTCAGCGGCGAGGACGATTTTAATGCCGGGGCGGGCGAGGTCTTCCAGTTTTTCCACTTTCGCCGGGTTGTCCTTCGGCAGGATGACGACGAGACGGTTGACGGCGAAGGGCCGCGCGCCGCCGCTTGCGACCAGCCCGGAGGCCGCGGCCTTTTCCATCTCGGCCTCGCTCGCCGGGGCAAACACGTCGGCGACGGCCCCCTGCTCCAACTGCGCGCGCAACGCCTGCGACCCGCCGAAGTTGAAGACGACCTTCACGCCGGGGCGCGCGGCTTCAAAGCCTTTGCCAATTTCGGCGAAGACGTCGGCGAGCGAAGCGGCGGCGAAGACGGTGAGCGTCGGCGGTGGAGGCGCGGAGGGTGCAAGATCGCAGGAGGCAGCAAGCAGTAAGAAGTAAGTAGTAAATAGTAAGCGGCAGGTAGCGAGTAAAGTGACGCGGCGCTGTTTCCTGCCTGCCGCCTGCCGCTTGTCACATGTCACTTGCCACCTCAAGGCCGAGGCGCGAAGTAAACATTGTCGCCCGCGCCGACGAAGACTTGCTTGGCCGGGTCAATCGCCGCCGAGGTGATGGGCGCGCCGAGCGGCCGGCGCGCGCGGTATTGCCGGACGAACGCCAGCTTGAGGCTGAGCTGGTAGAGGCCGGCCGTGTCCGCGTCGAGCAGGTAAAGCGATGGCTCCGGCGGGGGGTCGTAATACAGCCGCGCGGGCCGGACGACGTCGGCGAGGCGGTCGCCGGGGCGGCGGCCCTCGCGCTGGTCGGAGAATTGCAGGGAGTCGGTGCAGGCCGGGGGCTGGCCACTGGCCGCGCGGGTGCAACCCGTCACGCGCCCGTCGCTGCGGAGCAGAAACAGGTCGCCGCCGGCTATCGAGAAGTCAATCGCCGTCTGCAAGTCGTAGGGCAGGCCGGTGAAGTAGCGCGCCGGGGACTGGTTGAACGCGCCGCCCGCCGCCAGGAACTGCCACACCTCGTTGCCGCCGGGGTCGAGCACGTACAGGCGGTCGGCGTAGACTTCGAAAGCCGCCGGGCGGATCCAGCCGGACTCGGGCGTGGGTAAATAAGCCGCCAGCGGCTTCGACTCCGGCGCGCAGTACAGCAGGCCGCCTTGCGCATCGAGCGCGATCACCGCCTCGCTGCCGATGACGTTCGGGCCAGGGAGCAGGCCCATATCCACCAGGGCGCCGATGGTGAAATCGCCGATGACGCCGCTGGCGCACTCAAACTCGAGATCGAGCGTATACCCAGCGTTGTTCGGCGCAGGCGTGAGGCGCAGGATGCGGTTGTGCGCCTCGTCGAGCGCGTACACGTCCTGGCCCGCGAGCACAATCTGCTTCACGGCCACCTCGCGGCCCAGCCCGCCGACCACCAGCGGCTGATAATCCAGGCGCGCGACGCCGTCGAGCGCGTCGAGTTTGCCCTGCGCCTCGCCCCGGAACTGCGCCACTTTTTCGTCGCCGGGGCGCAGGGCCTCGGCCTGCGCCAGCCATTCGAGCGCGCGTTCCCAGTGCGGGCGGGCGGAGGCTGCGTCGGGCAAGGCGCGCCCGGTGGCAATTTCCACCTGCGCCTGCGCCAGGATATCGTTGAACTGCTCGGCGCGGCCCTGCTGAATGTAGAGGAACGCGGCCAGCGCCACCACGGCCAGCGGGATTACGACCGCGATGCCGATCTGCACCGAGGCGGGGATGGCGAAGAGGCCGTCCTGCTGCAGGCGCGTGCCTTCGGGCAGCATCCGGGCGACGAGCGTGCGCCAGCCGCGGTTGAGCCGGGTGAGCAGGACGCCCAGCGCGCGGCCCAGGGATTGAAACCCGTGCGTGAACGAGGCCCGCGCGCTTGAGCCAAAGGACGGCGCGGCCCGGCTTTGAGGCCTGGCCCTGGGCGCCTGGCCCTGGGTCGGCGGGGTCTCTTCAATCACCGGGATCGAGGGCGCGGGTTCCGGACTGCCCAGGCGCTCTGCGCGCTGGAGCAGAGAGGACCAGTCGGTGGGGGGTAGAGATGTAAGGGGGTGTGAGAGTGTGGGAGATTCGGGTGTGGGGGTGTGTAAGTGCGCCGGTGTTGTTTCTGGTTGTGACAAGGAGTCCGAGACAGGCGCAGACTCGACGACGGGAGGCGCGGAAGCGGTTGAGGATACTGGCTCGATGGGTTTCTCGGTTAAAGGCGGTGAGATGGTTTCGGGAGACTCCAACGCTGGAGTCGTTTCCGACCGGGCTTGAGCCACAAGCGGGGCTGGTGTGGAGGCGCCCGTTTTGATCTCAGCCGGGACCGGCTCTTCTTCTATCGCCTTCCCGCCCTGTGGCCGCAGCCGGGTCGTCAGCGAGCCGAGGTCAATTTTGGGCAGGCCCATCGCCGGGATCGCCAGCGTCGGCTTGACAGCCGCACCACGGGGCGCGGCCGCGGGCGCAGGTTTCAAGGGCGCGAGCGTGCCCCCCGGCTCGAAGCGCCCCACCAGCGCGGCGATGTCGCCGGCGGCCGCCGACTTCAAACGCTCGACGACGTGGGTGAGCGTGGCGAGTCCCCCGAGGCCGGCCAGGTCCTTTTCGTTCCAGCCAGGATGCGCCACGCCGCTGAGGAGAAAATACTCGCCTTCCTCCACCACGGTGTGAAAGTAATGCGCGTCGAGCGCGTTGCTCAGGCCGAGCGGGCGGCTGGAGAGGGTCGGGAAACGCTCGACCGTCGTCTTGTGCGCCACCAGGAGCAGGCCCAGCCCACCCTGCACGGCGTAGAAGTCGCCGCCGCGCAGCGCCGCGCTGACCAGCCCGCCCTGCATGGGGACGCCGCCCGCGCTCTCCTTCAAATTGTGGTCGAGCAAATCTTGATTGACGGCGGCCAGCGCCTGCCGCAGCGCGGCGGTGACCGAGCCGGGGCTGCCATAGAACGTGGCGGCGGCGAGGTCGAGCAGTTCGGCGTAGCGCTGCGGATTAGGCGCCGACGACGCGCGCGCCCGCAGCATCAGGCAGAGATAAAGCCGGTCGCGCTCACGTCCGCGCGCCGTGCGGCGCGGCGGCGCAAACGCGCCCAACCCCGGCGGGTCTTCGGCGAGCGGCTGTCCACTCGCGCTGTGGAGGAGGAGGGTGTCCGTGTCGAGTCGCTCCGGCATGGCGCGGATTATAAATGACGAATGGCGAATCGCCTATCGCCTATCGCGTATCGCCTATCGCCTATCGCAGGTTAATATTACGCTATAGTGTGTATCATACGCCATATGCGATACGCAATACGGAATACGCTATACGCAATACGCTATCTGCCATCCACCATCCGCGATACGCTATAATGGCATCACTCTTGCATCCACGGGCCCGCACGGAGGTTGTTGCATGAATCCTGCCAAACCCACTTTAACCGGAACGGGAAGTCTGCGCCGAACAGGCTCACTTGAAGAGTCGGCGGCGTTGGACAAGTATTTTGCTTATCTGATCAAGTCCCTGCGTGACCCGGACGCGGCCTCCCGGATCAGGGCGGCGCAGGTGCTCGGCGATCACGGCGACCCTCGCGCCGTCGAAGCGCTCGGGGAGGCGCTGGGCGACCCGGACGCAGGCGTCCGCCAACAGGCGACGATCGCCCTGGGCAAACTCGGCGCGCCGGCCCTCGACGCGCTCGTCGCCGCGCTGCGGGACCCGGATAAGGACGTGCGCCAGTTCGCGGCGAAGGCGCTCGGGCAGGTCGGCGACCCGCGCGGCGCAGCCGGGCTGGTGATCGCCTTGCACGACATCCACCTGGACGTCCGCAGTCAGGCGGCCTTCGCGCTGAGCCGCATCGGCGCGCCGGCGGTGGAGGCACTCGTCAACGCGCTGCAGGACGCCGACCCGAATGTGCGCGCGAATGCGGCCCGCATCCTCGGGCAGATTGGCGACGCCCGCGCCCTGCCCGCCCTCGAACGCCTGGCCCAGTCCGACCGGGGCCTGGCGCGCATCACCGGCTCGCTCGTCAACGTGGCCGAGGCGGCGCGGCAGGCGGTGGAGAGGATCAAGAGTAAGAAGTAAGAAGTAAATAGTGAGCGATAATGAAGATTGAGCTGCATCGCGACGACGCGGTGTTCGAGGACTTGCGCGACGAATGGAACGCGCTGCTGGAAAGGAGCGCGACCCGCGCGCCATTTCTGCGGGCGGAATATCAGCGCGCGTGGTGGAGGCATTGCGGCGGCGGCGAGTGGCCGGAGGCTCAATTGTTGGTGGCCGTGGGCCGCGCCGGGGATGGCGGCCTCGCCGGGGTCGCGCCCCTGTTTTTCTCCAGAAACCGCGATGGCCGCCCGGCCCTGCTGTTGATCGGTAGCATCGAGATTTCCGACTATCTGGATTTCGTCGTCCCGCGCGCCCAGGCCGGGGCGTTTTGCGCTGCCTTGCTGGAGCGTTTATCCGAGCCAGACGTGCCCGAATGGACGGTGCTGGATTGCTACAACCTTCCTGAGAGTTCGCCCACGCGCGCCGCGCTGGGCCGGGCCGCCGCCGCGCGCGGGTGGCCGGCCGCCGAGAAAGTGCTGGAGCCGGTCCCGGCCATCCACCTGCCCGACGACTGGGAAAATTATCTCGCCACGATGGTGGAGAAGAAGGAGCGGCAGGAGATCAAGCGCAAAATGCGGCGGGCCGAGGGCGGCGAGGAGAACGTGCGCTGGTACCTCGTCGGGCGCGAGCACGACATCGCCGCCGCGACCGAGGCCTTCCTGGGCATGATGGCGCTGAGCGAAGACAAAGCGCGCTTCCTCACGCCGGCCATGCGGGCGCAGTTTGTCGAGACCATCCGCGCCGCGCACGAGAACGGCTGGCTGCACCTGGCCTTCCTGGAAATCAACGGCGAGCGGGCCGCCGCGTATCTGGCGTTCGACTTCGCCAACCGGCTGTGGGTGTATAACTCGGCGATTGATCCGCGCTTCAACGCGCTCTCGCCAGGCTGGGTGCTGCTGGGTTACCTGCTGCGCTGGGCTATCGAAAACAAGCGCGCCGCGTTCGACTTTATGCGCGGCGGCGAGGATTACAAATTTCGTTTTGGGGCGCTGGCCGGGAAGATTTATCGCCTGCAAATCAGCCCCCGCCTGAGCGTGGACGAACTCGGCGGCGAACCCGCCTGTCTGACGAATGAATTCGAGGCGGACTTCTTCCCGCCCAGGTGACGACTCAGGCCGGAACTGGGCCCGACCGGCGGGCGGGGCGGCCCACCACTTTTTTCAATTGCTGGGCGAAATCCTGGTGCGAGATGGGTTTCGCCAGAAAGCCGTCGGCCAGCATGGACTCGGCGCGCTGCCGGTTTTCGCCCGTGCGCCATGCAGTGATGAACACGATCGGCGCCGAGGTGATGGGGGCCAGGCGTTTGTAGACCGCCCAACCGTCGGTTTCTTCCAGCATCACATCCAGGACGATCACGTCCGGCGTGCTATGACGGCAGATATTGATGGCCTCCTCGCCGGTCGGCACGTATTGATGCTCAAAGCCAAGGATGTCAGCCATGTGGCCGAGCAATTCGGCCATATCCGGGTCGTCGTCCACGATGAGTATGCGCGTCATACCCCTAAGGATAGCACTAAACAAAACCGCCGACAATAGCCGGCGGTGAATTTTAAACAAACCGTTATGAAAATTGGTTAGAGACGATTCGTCGTTCACGCAAGGCGCCCGGCGGATTACAAATCCGCCGCGAGCATTTCGTGATGAGAGGCTTATCCATAGGCGAAGCGCTGTTCTTTCCACACGTCGGCTTCGTTGTGATAGCCGGCCTGCTCCCAAAAGCCGAGCCGGTCCTGCGCCAGAAACTCCAGGCCGCGAACCCACTTGCCGCCTTTCCAGAAGTACGGCGATGTGTAATTTGTGCCGGGGATCGCGCCGATGACGCCGCGCAGCGGATAACCGTGATCTGGGTCGAGCGGCTGGCCGTCGTAGTGCGTGGCGAGCAGAAAGTTCGGCGCGAGCGCGACCTCCAACGGGACATTCACCGTGAACCCATACTCGCAGTGCTGCAGCAAGTATTTCGCCGTGGGCTTGAGCCGGATGTAGCCCTCGTCCACGAGGGTTTTGATCGAGACGCCTTCCCACTCGGTGTCGAACTTGCTCCAACGCGTCACGCAGTGGATGTCCATCTTGACCTTAGTGCGCGGGAGTTTGCCGAACTCCTCCCACGTCCAGCGCTTTTCGGCTTCGACTTCGCCGAACACGCGCAAGTCCCACGTGGCCGGGTTGAAGCGGGGGACCGGGCCATAGTGCAGAACCGGGAAGCGATTGGTAAGCGCCTGGCCGGGGGGCAGGCGTCCCTCGCGTTTGACGCGCTCTTCCTCATCTTTGCGCGCGAAGACACTCTTGAGCATATGTACCTCCTGTGACTGAGTCCAATTTACATCCCAATTGTTACACTCAACTTACGTGACAGGGTGACAAGCGACGGGTGACAAGGTGAGGCGACCAGTGACAGGGCGGCAAGCAGCCAGAAGGCCTGGTTTAACCGGTGAAAACAGGCAAATGGCCGAGGGCGATAATCCTTTCCCACTGCGCCCGCTCGCCCTCGGTGAAGATGGCCGACTCGGCCACGACTTCCGCGCCCGCCTTCGCCAGCACCAGCCGCATGCCCTGCAAGGTCGAGCCGGTCGAAATCACGTCGTCCACCAGCACGACTTTTCTGCCCTGGACGAGGTCGTGATCCTTCTCGTCGAGGTGCAGCGTCTGCGGCGCGCCGGTGGTGATGGAGAGCGTCTCAGCCTGGATGGTGCTGCCCATATAGGGTTTATACGCTTTGCGGAGCACGACGTAGGGCTTCTTGACCCGCACAGAGAGCGCGTGGATGAGCGGGATGGACTTGGCCTCGGCGGTCACGAGCAGATCATAGTCTACCCCGTCCAGCTGTTGGGCCAGCGCCCCCGCCGCCGCCTCGACCAGCTCGGTATCGCCCAGGATGTTGAGGACGGCGATGCGCAGGCCGGGCTTGACCTCAAACAGGGGGAGGTCGCGCTTGACCCCGGCGATTTCGACGGCGTACGTTTCACGTTTTTGCGGCATGGCGTGAGTCCTGAGTGAGAGTGACGAGTTAGAGCCAGGGTGATTTTACTCCTAGCCAGCGGGGAGTGCCAGTGGGAGGTAATTGGGAAGTAGTAAATGGTAATTGCCGTGTCATCCGGGCCGGGCTATACTCTGCGTTGTTCCCCATGTGTCTCCTTATAAACAGGAAATGACAAGCCGACAGAGGCAAGTTGCCAATGTGGAGATGACCAAAGCGGGCGGTTTGAAGATACGCGCGTAGATACCGTGCTGGCTTTGGCAAACAGCATTCGCTACGCGATTCGCATTCCGGCTCAGGTCAAGCGAACTTGCCTCAAGGTTCTTCGTCGGCGAGGAAAAAAGGGCTCCGCGCTTTATATGCCCCTGTTCTCGGCGGCGTTGTTTTTACTCCTTCGCCCGTGGAGTCGACAATTGGGGATAGTGGCAATAGATATCGAATACGAGGGGCACGAAGCCGAAATTAAGGCGCGTCTGCTCAGGCTTGCCTGGAGGTACGGCCTGCGTGTGAGCGCTGGCCAATTGACCTTCCGGCTTATCGGTAAGCAATCACCAGCCCACCGAACGGCATTAAGCGTCTTTCGCGGCGAGCGCACAGCTGATCGGATCGTAAAGGCCCAAGAGTTGCTGCGGCTGGCAAAATAAAAAATACCGGGGGGTCCGGTCGGCTCACCGCGCTGGGCGGGTCATGGCCTTGCGGAGCGGATCTGGGTTACACCGTCCGGTGAAGGATAGGATTCGCCCAGACACCCGGTACATTTAGATAATAAGGCAGACCCGGCAGTTTGTCAACATCCCGTATTCCCTCTTCCCTTTGAATCCTTCTGTTCCTCCCTTGACAACCGTGCTTTTCCTGTTAAAATAACATTAGTCATCTATCTAATCTTTTAAGGTGACCTATGACCGACGTAACTTCCGAGCTCCTGCTCTTTTTCAAAGCCCTGGCCGACGAGACGCGGCTGAAGATCGTGGGCCTGCTGGCCCGCGAGGCGTACTCCGGCGAGCAGCTGGCGCTGATCCTATACGTCAGGCCGGCGACGATTTCGCACCACCTGACCAAACTCGCGGAGGCCGGGCTGGTGCGCGCGGAGATGCAGGGGCACTCGAAGATGTATTCGCTGCGCCTCGACGCCATCCACGCCATGGCCGAGCGCCTGTTGGCGCAGGACGCGCTGCCCCAGGCCGCCGCCGACGTGGACCTGGAGGCTTACGACCGGAAAGTGGTCAAGGACTTCACCCGGCGCGATGGCTCGCTGAAGGAAATCCCGGCCCAGCAGAAGAAACTGATCGCAGTGCTGCGCCACATCGTCAAGGAATTCAGCCCCGGGCGCGAGTACGCCGAGAAGGAAGTCAACGAAATTCTCGCGCGCTTTCACCCGGACACGGCCAGCCTGCGCCGCTCGCTCATCAGCTATAAGTTGATGGAGCGGGCGAAGGGGAAGTATTGGAGGACGGATAACGAATAGCGTATTGCGTATTCCGTATTGCGTATTGCGTAAAGTACGGAATACGCAATACGCAATACGCAATACGAGGCTTCCTTGAGTTCCTGGCTTACACCGCCTCCTTAAAGTCGTAAATCCCATCCCGCACGGGCCAGCGGCGGTCACAGCGTGCACAGCGCAGGTGGCCGCCGTCGTCGTTTAAGTCGTCGCCGCCGCATTCGGGGCAGCGGAAGAATTTGCCGGGCGGCGCGACCGGGCCGCCGCCCCCTGCCCTGGCGCGGACAAAGACGCTCGGCGAGAGCCGGACGAATTGGCCGGTGGGCTGGAGCAGCGCGTCGAGCGCGACGAGCAGGCCGGTCGGGATGAGGCGTTTCAGCGGGGCGAGGCGAAAGTACGAGAGCGCGCGGGCGCGCTCCGGGATCAGGTCGGCGGCGCGGAGCCAGTCCAACATCAGGCGCGGATGAAAGTCAAAGTTGAGCGCGGCGAACTCGACGGGGGCCGGGTCAAAGGGATTCCACTTCTGCCGCCCCAACAGCCAGCGGCCGATGGCCTTGAGATTCTGCTTGTTGGCGAATTCCAAAATGAAGGCCGCATCCGGCTGGAGCACCGCGCGGACCTGCCGGAGCGAGGCGGGCGCGTCGGCCATGTGGTGGACGACGCGGATCATCGTGGCGCAGTCGAAGAGGCCGGGGACGAAGGGGAGGCGGTAGACGTCGGCGGCGACGTAGAGGTAGCGACCGCCGCGCCCGAGGCGGGCCTGCGCCTGCGCGAGCTGGGTGCGCGAGTAGTCCAGGAGGACGACGCGCTCGAAGCCGGAGTAGCGCGGGGTGTTGCGCCCCGCCCCGGCGCCAATTTCCAGCAGCAATTTCCCACGTTGGGGCAGCAAGGCCCGCAGTGCGCGGGCCTCGGCCTGGTCTTCGTATTCACGTTCCCCCGCGTCCCAGAAGGCCGCCTGATAGTGCGAGCCTTCGTAGTCGCAGACGGGCGGACGGTCGGCGCTCATGGCCCTCCGACAATGCCGGCCCAACTGGAGGGGAGCGCCTGGAGGAGGGCATTATAGGGCGCGACGAGCGCCGCCAGGTTGGTGAACGGCGGGTGCAGCTCAGTCTGGTTGAGCGGGATGTCCACCGGCACTTGCAGGCGCACCGGCACGTTGAGCACGACCGGAATGGTCGTGCTGACGGGCACGGTCATGTTCAATTTGATATTGAGCGGCGTGCCGCGGGGCAGCACGACGTTGACGGCGATGGGCGTACCGTTGAGGAAAATGGTCGCGCCGTTGACGGGCGTGTCCTGGGTCAGCACGACCTGCGTATCCTGGTTCAACGGCAGGTCAAAGACGACCGGGATGGTGTCGTTGACCTGGATCGTGTCGTTCACAGCAATGGTGCTGACGATGCGCGCCTTGTCCATCAGCACGAAGTTGTCGTACAGCCCGCCGACGAGCGGCGAGGCGATGCCGTTCTTGATCTCAAAGATCAGCCCGACGGCGACGAGCAGGACGGCGACGAGGACGATGTTGACGAGGAACGAGAACAGGATGGCGAACTTCCAGAACCCGGTCAACCCGGCCCCGGCGGGCGCGCCCTCGCCGCTCGTCTTCGCGGCCTTGCCGTCTTTCTTGGGGGCCAGGCCCGATTTTTCGTAGGCTTGCTTGATTTCAGATTGCATGGCGCTACCTCCATCGGCATCAAAATCTGCGCGATAATAGCATCCCGACTCATTTAAAGCAAACGAGTCGCTAACCAAAGGGGGGACTCGTGGCAAGATGGCTGCCTGGAAACGTCAGATAGCGAGGAACCCTGAGTCCCTGCCGGTGTTTGTCAACGGATTGAACGGATTTAGCAGATTTTTCGCATCACCGTAAAAGTCGCTTTGAGGCCGCCGCAGGGAATCGAGGCTTTAGCCGGTGATTTGTTGCTCTCCCCTGACTAAAGCCT
The DNA here is from genome assembly GCA_034435515.1 of Anaerolineales bacterium. Taxonomy (GTDB): domain Bacteria; phylum Chloroflexota; class Anaerolineae; order Anaerolineales; family UBA6663; genus DATDRS01. Next base: position 1,522 of record DAOTXG010000126.1, on the reverse strand, counting down.
CGACTCTGGTGGTCGGCTAAAGTGAGTTTTGCGCCATTGCAAAAAAGAGCATGGTCGCTTCATGAGGGTGTTCGAGACAGAAAAGCCGGGCTATGCACCCGGCTCGGCCGTTACTTTCCCTGCTTTCGATAGAGCACAGCCCGTGCAGACTTCGCCCGTGCAGGGCAGTGGCTTGCCCTGCTTTCACGGTACATCAAGAAGAAGTCTTGGCGCATAAGGGTCTACAAGTTTTCCGGGCACTAAAATATAAAAACTGCTCTGCGGAGAAATATCGTAAACAGCAACACAATACTTGGTGAAATCGGGATTAATATCGGCGCATATATCGGTTCCATATATATCCTGAGCGTAAAAACTGGCGACGAAATTCTCTTCAAATCTTTGGCCTGAAGAGTCTTGTATGTCTAGATTGCCAAAGGCCACGAATGTTCCAGGCGACAATCCTCTGTTGGTTACTTCCATAAACACTATTGCGAAACGCCCAGCAGCTTTTTCTATCGTATCACTGAATGTTGGTTTAAGGGTGTCTTCTATTAATACTTTTGTTACCTTTATTTGCCATGAGTTCCTCTGGCCGTCACTTAAAACAATTGCACTTCCTGCTGGTAAAGGGGTCGGGCTAGGAAGCAGTGTTGGAACCGGCGTGTCAGTGGGCAATTTTTTCGGTGCAGGAGTGGCTTGCCCAGAAGCGAGAGCTATAAGCTGGGCTGTTCCGTTGGTTAGGTCTAATAGACCCTGATTCAATTCTCGTTGCACAACCGTATCGCTCTTGTCGCCCATGAAATCAATAAATGCGTTTATGACCCCATCCATTCCATTCGCTATTAGACCATTAGCCTTCTGTACACAAGTCGGTACCGGAATAGCTGCTATATCGCGTTTAATTCTCTGCATATCTTGAATTATAGAGCCAAGAGCTATTCTTGGTGTAGACTCGGCGATCGTCACAGCGTCACCAAATTCGATCAAGAGTGAGCGTGTTCTATCTAGGTAATCCTGTGCTAGTGATTGACAAGATGGTGCTGGCTTAGGCGTATTAGTAGGCAGGGCCTTTGTTGGGCTACTCTCCCTCATAATCGTTGGCGTTACCACAGGAAGCTGATTCTCAGATGGGGTGGTTGTTAAACCAATGCTGACAACGGAGGTAGGTGTGGATCTCAAGAGGATACTAGCTCCTATCACTCCGATAATGGCAATTCCCAGTACAAGTAAAGTGCTGAGTATTCCAAATATAATCCACTCACTGGATACTTGCTTGCGCTTTGTAGAGGTATCAAGTGTAGGACGAGAGGGGATACTTTGTGTATGCGATGGGGCAAGTGTAGGGTTTGTAGAAGCAGTTGATTGAGAAGCGGCTAGTCTTGATGAGATCTCACTCTCAACCAATTCTGTGGGTTTCGCCAGAGAGGGGGCAATATCTTCTACAGAAGGTTGTGGGGGCCGTTCAAGTTGGGCGAGAGCCTTAAGAGCATTTTGATTGTCGGGATTTATGGATAATGCTCGCTTTAGGCAATACTTCTTC
>DAOTXG010000125.1:0-5597 GCA_034435515.1 Anaerolineales bacterium | reverse complement strand
CTGGCCCGCGCCCGTCTGCGCGAAGCGTTCCAGCAGCAGGCCCAGGTTGGCAAGACTGACCGACGCCGCCCGCTGTTGCAGGTTGCGCAGCGCCTGCTCGCGGCCCACGCTGCTCGACGCCGCTTCCGCGGCCGTCAGGCGCAGTTCGGCCGAGAGCGGCTCCGGCCCTTTCTCCTGCTCCAGTCCGTCGGCGACTTCCGCCAGCGCCTGCGCCACGTCCGGACTGGCGCGCAGGATGGAGAGCAGTTCGACGTAGACCTGCGGCAGGTCGGCGTCCATCCGCCGCCCGCGATCCTTGATGCGGTCGTCCAGCCACTTGCGCGGCGCGACGAAGCCGAGCAGGCCCGCGCCGAGCGCGACCAGCGGCGGAAAGCCGAAGCCCAAGGCTACCGCCGCCGCCGCCAGCCCGGGTCCCCAGTTGAGCAGCAGCCAGGTGAACTGCGGGTTGGCCGTGCGAATGCCCGCCGCGGCGAGCTTGTATTCGGGAGACTGCGGGTCGGCCCCGGCCGGCACGCTTTGCAGCTCGTATGCTTCGGCGGCGCGCTTCTGCGCCTGCGATTGCGTCAGGCGGCGGCGATAGAGCAGGTGGTAGCCCAGCACGAAGGCGAGCAATGCGGCCAGCAGCGCGATGAGCAGTTCCATTCCTTGTTTTCCTTAGCGGGGAGTTAGAGTACGGAGTTAGAGTTAGAGAGTTGGAAGTATTCACTCCGCACTCTAACTCCCAACTCTAACTCTCACTCACTTGACCTTGATGTTGATCCCAAACTTGCCCAACAGCCCCTTTTCCCCGTGCCCGTTGCCGCCTGCCAGCAGCGGCGTGCCGCCGACGAGCTTAGCGGCCAGATCGCGCGCGGCGCGGGCAAAGGCGTCGCACTCCGGCGCCAGCGCGGGCGAGTCGCCCCGGTTCTGCACGCTGGGCAGTTTGGACACGTACGGGAACGCCGCCAGGATCGGCGGAAAACGCCCCGTGATCCCCGCCGCGCCCGCCTGAAAGTCCCGCGCGCTCAGGTTGTCGTCGGGGCTGTCGAAGTTGAGCACGGCGAAGATGGACTCCAGCGGGACGCGGTGTTTGGCTGCCATCTGCTCCGTGAAGAGCTTGAACGCGCGAATGGCCGCGAACTGGTCGTGCACCGTCGGTCGGGACACCAGCACCGCCATGTTGGAACTCAGGATCGGCTGCACGGCCCACATCGAGTCGGCAAACGGCGGGAGGTCCAGCAGGATCGCGCCGTAGTTGAACGAGTAGGCGGCGAACACCAGCTGCTGGATGCTGGCCGCGTCTTCGGGCGACCGCGAGGCCGCGCGCATGAGCGCTTCCGGGTCTTCCGGCGCGAGCAGCACGTCCAGGTCATCCAGGCCCTTCACTTTCTGCAAGGACGCCTGAAAGCCGTCGGGCGTCGGGCGGTTGAACCACTCGACCGCGTTCGGGTTGAAGCGCAGGCCCAGGTGGCCGACGGCTGCGGGCGGCGAGTTGAACGAGCAGAGCAGCGTGCGCACGTGGTTGCGCGCGAGTTCCACAGCAATCGTCTCGGCGATGGTGCTCTTGCCTGTGCCGCCGGCGAAACTGGTGAAGGCAATCGTGCGCGTGCCCATCACCACCGGCGCGCCGCGCACGCCCACCGCAGTTTGTGCCTGATACATTGCCGTCATCGGCGCCGCCGCGCTCGTGCGCGTGCGCTCGGTGACGACCGCCGAGTGCGTGGCGTTGGCAATCGCCGCCCAGTTGGGCGGGCCGATGAAGACGGCGCGCACGCTGTTCTGGAGGGCCTCAAACTGGCCCTTGCGATCGGCCCAACCCGGCGCGGGCGGGAGCACGACAATGGCGACTGTGCCGGCCAGCGTGGCGAGATAATTCCGCAGGCTGTCCGGGTCGGGCGCGATGGTCGCGTCAATGACCAGCGCGTCGGGCCGGTACTGCGCCACATTGGTTTGCATATTGCTCCAGTTGTCCGAGAGCGAGAGGACCTGGAAGCGGGCCGTGTCCGCGCTGAACGCGGGATACATCGTGCGCAGCACAGCGCCGGCCATGTCCGGCCCGGCGAGAAAGACGCTGACGGGTTGAGTGCTCATGTTACTCTCCGTGATGGGGTCCCGTAGTCGGGTGGTCTTGTAGCCTTATGGTCTTGCGGTCTTGTAGTCCTGTAGTCTTGTGGTCTTGTATTCGTTGCACGACCGCTTCACGCGACTACCTGGCCAACCGACCATTCGACCACTTCGCGTGACCAACCGACCATTCGACTAACCGACTAATTCCCCACGCCCTGCTCCACGATCTGCTCAATTGCCACGCCAGGGTAATGCGCCGCCGCCGCGCCGCCGGCCGGTTCGAGCGCGAGATATGTTTCCGCGTTCGTATCCAGTAGGGCGATCAGTTCCGGCAGGGTCATGCTCAGCGGGCCTTCAGGTCCGTGCAGCGTCACTGGCGTCACCGGCACGTCGAGCACGATCACCGACTCGCTCTGGCCGACCTGCGACGACTGCACCGCCGCAAAGCCGTCGCTCTCCGTGGTCGTCACTTCTTCGTAGCGGAAGGTCTGCGGGACGAGCAGCACCTTCAGGCCGGTGGCCGTCACACGCGCAAAGGAAGTCTCGGGGACGATGGCCGTCGCCGTGGCCGATGGTGCTGGCGTGGGGGTCGCTCGCGGCGAGACGGTCGGCGTCACCACGCCGCCCGCCAGCAGCTCGTCCACCGGCGGCGCCAGCGTGTCGCTCCGCTCCGGCTTGACGACGGCGATCAGCGTCACGTAATCGCCGGGGCGCAGGATGCCGGCCAGCCCGGACGAGCGCGTGACTTTGACCGCAATCGCGCGATGGTCGGGCGCGAGGCCCGCCGCAATCGCCGAGAGCGCCTGGCTGCCGAGCATATCCGCCGTGATCTGGTCGCCCGGCGCGCGCTGGAGGCTCACGACCTGCCCCACCGCCTCTTCGATCGTCGTGAGGGCGTTGGGCAGGGCATCCGCCGCCCGCACCTGCTTGATTGCGAGATCGGCTTCGGTCAATCGCGCGCCGACCGCGATGGGCCGCGCGGCGACGACCACGTCCGTGTCCGCCCGCAGCGACGCCAGAAACACCAGCGTCAAGCCGCCCGCGAGCAGGGCCAGAATGAGAACGGGAAGGATGGATGGTTTCTTCATGTCGCGTTTTCCTTGTTTTGTTTCGTGTTGTCAGTGGTTAGCGGCCAGCCACCAGCCACCAGCCACTACTTCGTCAGCGCCGTCATCACCACCGCCACGCTGAACGCGCGCTGGTTGTAGTCGAGAGAGCGCGGGGCTGTGTAGGGTGTGCCACTGGTCTTGCCGTTGATGAGCACCCGGCAGTAACCGGGGTCGCGCAGCTGCAGCCGGTCCCACTCCAACAGGAAGGTCGTGCGATCGGGCGCGATGTTCGCCTTCGACGGATACAGCCCCCGCCACAGCCGCCACGTGGCCTGGTAGACCTTCGCGCCAGGGTAGCGGGCTTGCAGCTCGCCGGACTCGATCCAGGCGATGGACTCCGGGTCGAGTTCCATCGTGATGGACAGGTTGGTCACGGCGTCGGGGTAGGTGCGCGTCTGCCGCTCGCAAACCTTTATCTTTTCCTGATGCCAGCCCCAGTGACCGTCTCGATACCACTCGCCGTCGTAGCCGGCGCAGCCGCCATGCCCCGTGGTCTCGAACCAGGTGCACTCCCGTTCGCCGGGGACTTCCTTCTCGACGTTGAACTTCACGATGACCGGCGGGACGGTCACGCCCGCGAGCAGGTCCACGCCGCGCTTCTGCGGGTCCTGCCCCACGACCACTGGATAAGGCGGATCGAGAACCTGCGCCGTGTAGGTGGGGGGCGTGACGATGATTTCCCAGTTGCGCGGGCAGTCGTCCGTCGGCGGTTCGGTGCAGTCGCCCAGCTGTTCGCAGACAACTTCACGCCAGTCTTTGTCGCCGTCGCTCGTCCCGTTTCCGTCGCCATCGTTCGGGTTGTCTGTGGGAACAGGGGCGCATTGGCCGGTCACCGGATGGCAGGAGAACTCGAAGATGCCCGCGGCCCAGAAGAAGGTGCCCGTGTTGAGCGGGCTGTCGGGGTTGTTCAGCGCCCAGTTCAATTGCAGCAGGAAGAACGGACTGTACTCGCTGCTGCGCGGGTCGAGACGCGCCGCGATGTTCTCCAGCGTGAGTTCTTCCGGCGGGATGCCCATGCCCTCGAAGGCGCCGGCCATCGCCGCGATTTGCAGGATGCCGTTGCCCATCCAGAAGTCCGGCGTGGTGTTGAAGGGACTTTCCCCAGTCACGGCCATCACGATGGCGGTGTAGGCGTTGGGGATGATGACCGTCGCGCCGTCGGCGCTGGTGTACGTGTTGAAGACCAGGCAGCCCAGGCAGGCCGATAAGTCGGTGCCTGGGATGGTCCCTTCTAGCGCGGGGAAGCCTTCGGGCGGCGGCATGACAATCGGCTCGCCCGGCGTCAGGCCGGAGGGATCGAAGTGCAGCCTGCCGTCGCCGCCCACGCCGACGTAGGGCGGCAGCGGATCGTTGCCGCCGGTCTGCGCATGGGCTGCGCCTGGCCGGGTGACCAGCAGCAGCGCGAAGACGGCGAAGGGGATCGCCAGAAGTCTTTTCACTTCTGCGCCCCCTGCTGGCTGAACAGCGCGACGTCCTGATCAGACAGGAAGGTGGTGAACTTCCACTCGCCAGCCTGATCCTGCGTCAGCAGAATGTTCGCCGAGAAGGTGCCCGTGCTCATCGTCGGCCACATGGCTTCGGGTGCGACGCTGATCTCCAGCGCGCGGATTTGCCACTTGCCGGCGAGCCTGTCTTCGCCCTCGGCGCGCAGGCCGTTGTCCCTGACCAGCACCTGCCCGGCCGTCGTCACGGTCTGAGCCTGCGTGAGTTTCGGCCACGCGGCGGGCGCCATGGCCGTTTCGAGCAGGGTATATCCCGCTTCCGTGCTCATGGGCTTGAGCGCCGCCAGCCACTCCGCCCGGTTGCGGTAGTCCACTGTGTAGAACGTGCGGGTGAACTCAACCGCGACCTGCTCTGGGGGCATGGCGGCGGAGGCCGTCTCGTCGCCGCGCAGCAGGAACACAACTGCCGCGAGAACGGCGAGCAACGCCAGCACAGTTCCGAAGATCAGGGTCTTGCGAAGGTTGAGTGTGATGTTCACGTGTTGTCTCTCCTGCCCGGCCAGGCCGGGAAAATAAAAAGGGCAGATACGAGCACGTATCTGCCCTGACGCGGGTAACGCCTAAATTGCTGTGCCGCTTTGGCCTCCCTCGCCCGCCTTGCGCACGGGGGTTCATGGCTGAACAAAAGGAAACGCGCGATGGCGGAGAAGGAGAGCGGCGAAGTGAGTCGGCTAGGTCATGGTCGAGAACTATGCAAAAAAACGAGCCTGTTCGGGGTATCCCGCGCAGGCTCGCTGAATTCAACTTCGTTTTTCGGCGTCGAATTCGGCAGCCTGGCAGTCATAGCCTTGCGGCTTTAGACCCACAGCTTTGCGGCCCCGGCTTTCGCCGGGTTTGCCTTTGTAGTTCGAGTGCGGATTGTATGGCTTCGCAGACAAATGGCAAGCGGGATATTGGTACTACCGGGCCGATGTCGCTCTTAAAGGCCGCCACAACCTGT
>DAOTXG010000124.1:0-7407 GCA_034435515.1 Anaerolineales bacterium | reverse complement strand
CGTTACAGGACGTCTTCAGTTCGCCGACCTGCATACCAGGCAATCTGCAGTGCAGCACGGCGGTGCTATTGCAAGGCTGGCCGCAGCACCCGATCCTGCCGCGGGTCCCGCCCACGCCGCCCGGCGCGGGAACACCCCGGTACTCGCTGAGCCTGGAGGCGTGACGATTGAAATGGTTAGTCCCAACTACGGGCTCCTCAAGCAGGGTCAGATGGTGGTCGGACATGTCGCCATTGATGCCCCACTCGACGCTACTGGGCAGGCGGTGTTTACGGCGGCGCCGTCCTCCATCATCAACGCTCCGATCACGGGCGTGCCCACCGCCCGGCTGACGGCCTTCTTCCAGGCAGGCTCGGCGAGTGGGGAATACGTGGTGACCTTTGCGCTCAGTGGCGGCGATGCCGTGCAGATGTTTGTGGAGGCGGAATAGGTCAACTGAGCGGGGCTTTGACCTCGGCGACGGCGCTATAGAGATTAAGAAAATGATTTTGACTCGGCGTCAACGGATATAAAACCGCTTCGCGTAATCGGATTTATCGCACGCTATCCGTTTATCCGTTTCGTATCCGTTGACACCAGATTCAAAAAGCAAATCTTAACCTCTATAGGTGGGCGCGGCGCCGTCCCCCGTCAATCCGAATAAGCTAACGCCTCCGAGGAACCCAACATGCAGAATCCCGGTTCACTCGACGACAACATCCGAAGACACTACACCCGTCAGGATTTAGGCCATGCCCTCCTGTCAGCCCTGGCGGCCGCCGGCAAGGATCTCGATCACCTCAAACCAGAAGACCTCGCGCCGGTGGACGAATTCCACATCCGCGGGCGCGAAGCGACGATCGAACTCGCCCAACAGCTCCGGCTCGATAGTACGAAGCATGTCCTGGATGTCGGCAGCGGCCTGGGCGGCGCTTCGCGTTACCTGGCCTTAGCGTATGGCTGCCGCGTGACGGGACTCGACTTAACCCCAGAGTACGTTCGAGTGGCGCAGAATCAAGTGCGGAATTTGAATGAGAACCGAATTGTCCTGATTGAAGCCATCGCCCAACGCCAGAGGGGATAGGAAAAGGTCACGCCGAACCGCCAAATTTGAAACCGGCAGTGCTGTGTGCATCAAAGCGAGCGCATTCAGACGTGCGCCATTTGCCATATCCTTTGGCATGAAATACACTTGGCGACATGCTCGCCAAAGTCTTTTCCTGCGCGGTCATCGGCCTGGAAGGCGCGATTGTCCAGGTCGAGGTGGACACGGCCAACGGCCTGCCCTCCTTCGTGGATGTGGGCTCTAAATCCCAACGCCGTAGTCCAGCTTGTGGAAAGGCTGGCGAAGCCAGATAACAAGCCGAAACCCGGCCGCGGTCTCGCTTGACTGGTAATAACTGATGCACCAGTCCCTGCTGGCGACAAAGCTGCACATCCCCGAACATCTCCGCCGCGTCGTGCCGCGCGCGCGTCTCACACATACCTTGGAGCAAGAGATAACACGCCATCGCCTCACCGTGGTATCGGCGCCGGCGGGCTATGGCAAGACGACCCTGATGGCCGCCTGGGCCCACACGACCGAAACGCCGGTCGCCTGGCTGTCTGTGGGTAAAGAAGATAACGATGTCGGGCGCTTCCTGCGCTACCTCATTGCCGCCTGGGAGCGAATTCAGCCGAACGCCGCCGAGGGCCCACTGGCCATCCTGCTCGGCTCTCAGAACCCCAATCCCGAGGCGGTCTTGTCCGCCTTCGTCAATACGGCGGCCCAACTTCAGGCAGATCAGGCTGTTGTCCTCGACGACTATCACTTTCTCCAGGAGTCCACGATTCATGAGGGCCTCGCCTTCCTGCTGGATCACCTGCCGCCACAACTGCATTTCGTGGTCGGGACGCGCACCGAGCCGCCGCTGCCGCTGGCCCGTTATCGAGCGCGGGGCCAACTGCTTGAGTTGGGCGTTGAAGACCTGCGCTTCGGCCTGGAGGAGGCCACCGACTTTCTGAATCGCTCGATGGGCATCGAGCTGCCCACCGACGAGATCGAACGCTGGCAGGATCAACTCGAAGGCTGGGCGGCGGGTCTTCAATTGGCGGCGCTCAGCCTGCCGCACCGTGGTGCGGCCGCGCTCCGCGCAACGATCATCAGCGGCCGGCAGCGTTTCATCGCCGACTATCTCTCGGAGGACGTCCTCAACCAACTCCCGGCGGAGGTGCGTAGTTTCCTGTTGCGGACCAGCATCCTGGAGAGTTTGTGTGCCTCCCTGTGCGAGGCCGTCACCGGGACAGGCGGCGGGCAAGCAATGCTCGAACGGCTCGAACGTGAGAACTTGTTTGTGCAGGCGCTGGACGACGAACGAGCGTGGTTCCGCTATCACTCCCTGTTCGCCGACTTCCTGCGCGGCGAGCTTGGCCGGCGTCAGGTAGATGAGGTCGCTGAACTACACCGCCGGGCCGCGGCCTGGTATGCCGCGCATGACCTGTCGGAACAGGCTTTCAAGCATGCAGTGGCGGGCCAAGACCGTGAGCGCGTTATTCGGCTCGCGGAAGACCATTTGATGGTTATGGTCGAGCGCGGCGAATTCCGTGTCGCGCAAGGCTGGCTTGAATCGCTCCCTGAGGCGTGGCGTTCCAGCTATCCCTTGTTTGGCCTCATCCGCACGAGCGTGTTGGCATTTAGCGGCGCGTTCGAGGCGGCTGCCCGCTGCCTCGACGAGGTGGAGAAAAGCCTGGTCCCCGCCACAAGCCAGGCAGCGCAGTGGCAACTGGCCCGGGTGAAGGCCGTGCGCTGTGTGTTCGCGTGCATGCGAAATGACCTCCAACTGGCAGGGACCTACGCCGACGAAGCCTCCCGCGAACTCCCGCCGGACGACTTGTTTTTTCATCGCCTGGCCAATGGCGCGCTGGGCGATGCTTTCCGCCGCAAAGGGCTCTGGGAGGAGGCTAAGGCCCGCTACCTTACCGAGCTTGAGCGCAGTCGGCGGTCGCCAGTGCTCTATTTGATCATCCATCCCTTGGGTGCTCTGGCCGATCTCGAACTGAGCCAGGGCCATCTCCGGCGCGCGGCCGAGTGCTGGCGCGAGGCATTGGCGGTCATCCGTGAGCCGGAACGTTGGGGCCGCACGGCGCTGCCCGTTGCCGGTTGGGTGCATATTCGCCTGGGCGAAATCCTGTACGAGTGGAATCAATTGGCCGAGTCTTGGGGCCACCTATCCCGGGGCCTGGAACGGGCCGAATTGGGCGGCGACGCGCGAGCCATGATTGCGGGCTATGTGTGCGCGGGCCGGCTGAAGCTGACCGAGGGCGATATTGCCGCCGCTGGGGAGTATTTGGAAAAGGCGCGGCCCCTGATGGAGAGTGCTCAGTTTCCTGACTGGGTGGCGCGCTTCCAACGTATGCAACTCGAATTCTGGCTGGCCCAAGATCACCTCCGGGCCGCCGTGCATTGGGCCGACAAGATGCTGTCGGGCGGCGCACCTGAAGGACAACCGGAAAGTGAGGCCGCTGAACTGGCCGTAGCCCGTGTGCTAATTGTCAAAGGCGATATGCCCTCCCTTGAGCGGGCTCGGACGTTACTGGAGCGTCTGCTTGAAGTGAGCAACGCCGAGGGCCGCATGGGCATCACCATCGAAGCCTTGGCGCTTCAGGCCCTGGCGCGCTGGAGACTCGGCGATGGACCGGCGGCGATGATCTCGCTGGAGCACGTCCTGCGGCTGGCAGAGCCCGAAGGCTACGTGCGCCTGTTCGCTGATCTCGGGCTTCCCATGGCCCGGTTATTGCAGGAAGCCCATTCGCGCACTGTCATGCCGGACTATGTCGAAACATTGCTGGCCGCCTTTGGTGGCGAGGCAATCGGTGGCGCAACCAGCCTGCCCGAACCCCTGACCGAGCGTGAAATGGAAGTTCTGCGTCTCCTTGCCGCCGGTCTGACCAACCGCGAGATCGCCGAGCAATTGGTGATTTCGCCGGAAACCGTGAAGAAACACAGCGCCAACATCTACGGCAAGCTCAACGCCGGAAACCGCACCCAGGCGGTGGCTAGAGCCAGGGAACTGAATTTGCTCGACTAACCGCTGTCCCTTGTACGTCCCCAACATTTCTATAAACGGCGGGAGCCACCCGCCCACAAAAATACCCCGATGAAGTAACTCGCTTGGGGCATGACGTTACCCTGGCATTAGCTTACTGTACCAGCATAACAGAAAGGAAAGAGGCCATGTCAGAACAGAACAAACTCCAGGCGCGCCGCTTTTTCGAGGAGGCGTGGAATCGGGGCGATCTGGCCGTCCTTGATGAGATTCTCGCCGGTGATTACGTCGGCCATGCGCCAACGGGTGATATCCACGGCCGGGAGGGCGGGAAGCAACTCATCGTGGGAGGGCGCCGTGGGTTCCCCGACATTCACTTTACGATTGAGGACGAGTTGGCCGAAGGGGATCGGGTGGCGTTCCGCTGGACATCGCATGGGACGCACTTGGGCGAGTTCCAGGGCATTCCCCCGACTGGCAAGCCGATGGTCACAACGGGAATGAGTATCTGTCGCGTTGCCAGTGGCAAGTTGATAGAAACCTGGACGAATGGGGACATGCTGTCCATGCTGCAGCAATTGGGCGTTATCCCGGCGCCTGGACAATCCAGTCGCTAAGCCAGCCTGGCCGCTGGCTATTACCTGAACCAGCGGGACTCGCTCCACCAGTTCAGCCACGCCTGCTTCGACCTGCACTAGTTAAGAAGGAAAAAGCCATGACATTCACAGATGGACTTCGCATTTGGTTCCTCGCGCTCTTCGGTCTCGCGTTGGTCGCGGCAATCGCTGGGATCGTTCGCTTCCTGCCTCGTCGTGGGGAGGTCGAAAAGCAGTTCGGGCCGCTCCCCGCGCCGCCTCCGGTCGTTCTGTCCATCCTTGGCATAGCAATCTTGCTGACGCGGTTCGGTGAAATATCGGCTAATTGGCAAATCTTGCGTGTGCTTGGTTTTGCACTCAGCCTTTATACTATCGTGATGATGCCGTTGACTGTACGCGCGCTCGGACGCTTCGGCATTCCGGGGACAGCGGTACTCCGTGACCACAGTCTCGTCACTTCGGGTCCCTACCGCTTCGTCCGCCATCCTGGCTACTCGGCGGTTCTTGCGCTCTGGCTGGGAGCGGCGCTGGGTACGCTAAATTGGATTCTATGTGTGCTAGGACTGTTGCTCATCGCCGCAATGACAATGGTGTCTCGTGAAGAGGAACGGCTGATGCGTGAGAAGTTTGGCGCAGAATATGAAGTGTACGCGGCGCGGACAGGTCGGTTCATCCCCAAACTCTGGGGACGGCAATAGCATTGACATAGCTGACGGGTGCGGGCACAACCTATCAATGTGTGGCGCACCTGCCAGGAGGCAAAACCGCCACTACGAAGCTTGAGATCGTACAATACGAAGCCAACCGGAAAATCGCCTTTACGGCTGAAGCGGTTGGGTCAATGAAGCCCGATGGAAGTTACCTGTTCGAGCCTGTCCCAGGCGGCACGAAGATGACGGCGCGCCCACGCCTGAATTTCGCGGCTTGCTCGAATTGCTCGAACCGCTGTTGGCTGTTCCCATTCGCAAGCGTTACGCCGCCCATTTGGATAACTTGAAGCGGCTGCTCGAAGCCTAGCTTTATGACCATCCGAGTAGACCCAGAAAACAACGAAACCCGCGCCCTGTTCGATCTGGCGGATTTCAGTGGACAGCGCGTGTTGGAGATCGGCTGCGGCGATGGCCGCCTGACCTGGCGCTACGCCGGCCGAGCGGCGCACGTCACGGCCATTGATCCCTTCGAGGAGAGTGTCGCGCGGGCGAGGGAAAACCTGCCGCGCGAATTGCAGGGCCGCGTCGAATTTCACCCCATCGCGTTCGAGGATTTCGCCGCTGCGAATAAGCCAGCAGTTTTCGACATCGCGATCTTAGCCTGGTCGTTGTGTTGAATGAAACCCGAAGGCATGGTTCATGCCCTAGAAGAGATTCGGCGCTTGCTCAGACCCGGCGGCAGCCTGATTGACATTCACCCCGTTCCCGAAGCGCCGCGCATCGAGGTTTATCAAGGCAGCCGGACTTTGTTCGCTGAACCGAGTCCAGATCATACCGACGAAGACTATCGGCAGGCGGACGAGGCACTGGCGCAGGTTATTCAGCGCCGCCTATTTGTCGTCGAGGGCAGCATCGAGTTTGATTTCCTGGTCTACGGCTCGTCCGTCGTCGAACTGCGCGACTTCATGGCCGAGGCAAACGCATACGACGAAAGACTCAAAGATGAGGCCGTGACAGCGCGAGAAGCAGAACTGGCGACACGGGTTGATGAGATAATGGGGGCCGCCGGAGAGGGCGCAGAAGTCGCGTATCACGAAAGGGGACGCATCGCGCGGTTGAGGCCGGCGAGACACTGACCCCGTGGCTTCAAGATACCTTCACGCCGCCAGCCTCCCGGGCCGCTCCACATCCCCCCTATCGTCCGCACTGCCGTCGTTACCCCCCAAATTGCTAATTGGTGATCTTCTCGCGCCGGGCGCGCAATAAGTCCACGCGCGAAGCGCTTCACTCATTTGACCGTCTCCTCCGTCTCACATACACTTGGCTCTATGCTGTCCAAAGTGTACTCGTGCGCCGTCATTGGGCTTGATGGCGCAATCGTCGAAGTTGAAGTTGATACAGCGAATGGACTCCCGTCGTTCGTCGTCGTCGGCCTGCCCGATGCCGCGGTGCAGGAGAGCTGCGAGCGGGTGCAGGCGGCCATCCGCAACGCCGGCTTCTACTTTCCCAGCAAACGCCTGACGGTCAACCTGGCGCCCGCCGCGCTGCGCAAAGAAGGCCCGGCCTACGACCTGCCCATCGCGCTCGGCGTGCTGGCTTGCGCCGGGCAGATCCTCCCGGAGAGTTTCGAGGGCGCGCTGGTGATGGGCGAACTCTCGCTCGACGGCAGCGTGCGCCACGTGCGCGGCGTGCTGCCACGGTGATGCGCTATCAAAAACGCATCAGGCTCGCTCTTGGATTGCATTGACACGCTTCGCGCCTGGCGGCCGACGATCACAGGCCCGCGTTTACGGGGTTTGCGGTAAAATCACAGCCATGCTTGCCAAAGTCTACTCCTGCGCGGTCATCGGCCTCGAAGGCGCGGTTGTCCAGGTCGAGGTGGACACGGCGAACGGCCTGCCCTCCTTCGTCGTCGTCGGCCTGCCCGACGCCGCGGTGCAGGAGAGCCGCGAGCGGGTACAGGCGGCCATCCGCAACGCGGGTTTCTACTTTCCCAGCAAACGCTTGACGGTCAACCTGGCACCAGCCGCGCTGCGCAAAGAAGGCCCGGCCTACGACCTGCCCATCGCGCTCGGCGTGATGGCTTGCGCCGGGCAGATCCTCCCGGAGAGTTTCGAGGGCGCGCTGGTGATGGGCGAACTCTCGCTGGATGGCAGC
>DAOTXG010000123.1:0-5028 GCA_034435515.1 Anaerolineales bacterium | reverse complement strand
CAGCACCCGGCGATGGTCATCCATCCGCCCATGCTCTACCTCGGCTTCGTGGGCTTTTCCGTCCCCTTCGCCTTCGCGCTCTCGGCGCTCATCCTCCGCGCCAAAGGCGAAAAGTGGATTCACATCACCCGCCGCTGGACGCTCGTAGCGTGGCTGTTTCTGTCCATCGGTTTGGTGCTCGGCGGGCGCTGGGCCTACGACGTGCTGGGGTGGGGCGGCTACTGGGGCTGGGACCCGGTCGAGAACGCGATGCTGATGCCCTGGCTGACGGGCACCGCCTTCCTGCATTCGGTGATGATGCACGAGAAGCGCGGGATGCTCAAGGTCTGGAACGTGGTGCTCATCATCCTGACCTACAGCCTGTCGGTGTTCGGGACGTTCATCACCCGCACGGGTGTGATCGGCTCGGTGCACGCCTTCGCCAAATCGGCGATGGGGCCGTCATTCCTGATCTTCGTCGCAGTGACATTTCTTGGTTCACTGCTGCTGATGTTCCGGCGGCTGAACACACTGAAGACGGAACACGAACTGGATAGCCTGCTTTCGCGCGAGTCGGCATTCCTGTTGCAAAACCTGCTGTTTCTCGGAATTGCGTTTGCGGTGTTCTGGGGCACGACCTTTCCGATGATCTCCGAACTGGTGACGGGGACGAAGATCACGGTCGGGCCGCCGTTCTTCAAGAAGGTCACCGGGCCGCTGTTTGGAGCGCTCGTGCTGCTGATGGGCCTCGCGCCGCTGTTTGCCTGGCGCAAACAGGCGGTGGGGAGACTCGGCCAAGCGCTGCTCGTTCCGTTCGTCGGCTCGGTCATGGCTACCGTCTTCGCCGCGTTGATCCACTGGCCGGAGCACCCCTATCCCTTTGCATTGTTCGGGCTGTGGCTGGTGTCGTTCGTCGCGCTGACGCTACTGCTGGAATTCTGGCGCGGGGCGCGGGCGCGGATGCACGCTCAGGGCGAGAACTTCCTGGTCGCACTCGGCCATCTCCTGTCGCGCAACCGGCGGCGCTATGGCGGCTACATCATCCATCTCGGCGTGGCGATGATGGCACTGGGCGTCGTCGGGGACGCGTTTTTCAAAGAAGAAACGCAGGGCACGATTGGCGCGGGGCAGAGTCTCTCGGTGGCGAACTACCGGCTGGCCTTTGAAGACTTGCAGCAGTACCCCGGTTCGGACGGGCGTGAGATCATCGAGGCGACGGCGAAGTTGTACCGGGAGGGCCAGTACGTGGCGACGCTGAGGCCCCGCCGGGATTTCTTCGTGACCCAACAGCAGCCGGTGACGGTTCCGGCGGTGTACTCGACCGCGGGCGCGGACGTGTACGTGCTGCTCGTCGGTTGGGAAGACATCGGCTGGAGTGCTTCCACGTTCAAAATCTACGTCAACCCGCTCATCAACTGGGTGTGGGCGGGCGGCTTCACGTTCGTGATCGGCACGCTCATCGCGGCCTGGACTTCGCTAGACGAAAAGCGGGCGGCATCCTATGTGCTCCGTCCCGCCGCACCTATCGCGTCTGGCCGCTCTGCGTCGCCTATCGCCGGCAGCGGACGATAAGCGATCCGCTCTCGGCCAGGAGTTGAACATGACACGCAAACTTGTTCTCACCCTGATCACGCTGGCCGCCGGTTTCTTTGCCGCCGGCGTCGTCTCTGCCCAGGACGAGCCGCCGTACCCGACCGCCGACGACGTGAACCGGGTGGCGAAGCAACTCTACTGCCCGGTCTGCCCGAACACGCCGTTGGACGTGTGCGAGACCAAAGCCTGCCAGGATTGGCGGGCGCAGATCAAAGACCAGTTGGCGGCGGGCTGGACGGACGAGCAGGTGATCCAATACTTCGTCGCGCAGTACGGCGAGCGAGTGCTGGCTGAGCCGCGCCGCAGCGGGTTCACGTCGTTCGTCTGGCTGCTTCCGGTGCTCGCGGTCGTCATCGGCCTGGTGGTCGTCGCGCAAATCCTGCGCAGTTGGAAAGGCAGGCGGACTGTGCCTGCCCCGCCCGCCCCCACGCCACCACTCGATGTGCCGCCCGACGTGCTGGCGCGCTTGGAGAAAGAGTTGCGGGAGATCGCCTAGCGGATGGCCGCTTCGCGTAGCAGATAGCCGATGGTCATCGGCTGTTCGCTACGCGAAGCGGCCATCGGCTATCCGCCGGAGGTTTCCATGTCCATCGGTTCCATCCTTCTCGGTCTCGCGCTTGTCGTTCTGGTCGTGCCGTTCATCGCTGGACCGTTTTTCCAGAACGGTCAGCGCCAGAAAGAACGTGTGGAAAGCAGGCAAGATGACTCATCCGGCCCGACGAAACAAAGCGCACTGGCCGCCTTACGCGATCTGGATTTTGACTTTCGCACGGGCAAAATCGCGGAAGAAGATTACCGGCCCTTGCGCCAGCGCCTCGCCGCGGAGGCGGCCGCCGCCTTGCAGACCTCTGAGACGTCGCACCCGGATTGGGAGGCGGAGATCGAGGCGGCTGTCCGCGCGCTGCGTGGCTCGCGGTATGAAGCTCGCCGCGTTGCATGCCCCCAATGCCATGCCCCGACCGGCGCCGACGACAAGTTCTGCCCGAAGTGCGGCACAGCGCTCGGCCTGACCCTTCGGCCTGAGGCTCAAGGCGCGGCTTGTCCACAATGTCATGGCATGATACAGGCCCATGACAAGTTCTGTGCACGTTGCGGTGCCTCTCTGAAATCGGAGGTCGTTCCCGTCTCATGATCAAACTCTTTGCAGCACTTGCGTTATCTTTTTCTCTTTCTTTCTCTTTTGTCTGGCGCGCCGCCGCCCAGAGTGAGACACCGCCGCCCAGCCGCACCGGAACCGTCTACGGACAAATCGCTAATGGCACGCAGGGCGGCGAAATTCCGGGCGATCTGGCGGTGATGCTCCACGCCTGGGATGAACAGGGTGAGACGGTGATGTTGGACGGTAAGGCCGACGCATCCGGGATGTTTCGTGAGGATTACCATTCGCGCCGGGCCGAGGTGCGTGCGCGTGCCAGGGCCATCTTGCAGGCCCGGGAGACCGCCGAATGATGGCAACGGCTCAGAGCGGGGTAAACGAACAAGCCACCGCGCTCACCCGTGCGCGCTACCAGCGGTTGTCGGCCATCTACGACCTCATGGAAGGGTTAGCCGAGGCGCGTTATCGCCCCTGGCGCGAGAAGTTGTGGGCGCTGGTGAAAGGCCCTGCCCTGAGCCCTTCGACTTCGCTCAGGGTGAACTCCGCCGAAGGGCCGCGCGTGCTGGAGGTCGGCGTAGGTACAGGCAAGAACATGCCCTTCTGGCCCAAAGACGCTCAGGTGACGGGGATTGATCTCACCCCCGGCATGTTGGAAATTGCACGCCGCCGTGCACAGCAACTCCGCCTCATTACTGACTTGCGTCTCGGCGACGCGCAGGCCCTTGACTTCCCGGACTCAACTTTCGATACCGCTGTCGCCACCTTTGTCTTCTGCTCCGTGCCTGACCCGGTGCTGGGCTTGCGTGAACTGGCCCGCGTCGTGCGACCCGGCGGACAGGTGCTTTTGCTGGAGCACATGCGTTCGGCCAACTCCATCCTCGGCGCGCTGATGGACTTCGTCAACCCGCTGGTCGTGCGGCTTATGGGCGCGAACGTCAACCGCCGAACGGTGGACAATGTGCGGGCCTCCGGTTTACAAATTGAAACCGTAGAAGACCTGGGGATGGGAGGGGTCTTCAAACTCATCGTGGCGCGGGTGGGGCCTTGAAACCGGCTCTACGTTTGCGCTGACCTGCCGGGTTACTTCTTGTTCACCAGCGCGGCCACCAGCAGGACGGGCAGCAGCACAATCGCCAGCATGATCAGAATTCCGAACCCCATGAACAAACCACTGCCAAGCATCATTGTTCTCACCCCGGGGGTTTCCGGCGTAACTCTTCGCTCGCCTACTTCTGTCTCAGCAACCGCGAGGAGTTGGCGAGTATCCCCAAATCCGGCAAGGATTGCGCGGCGGCGGCGAAGACGGGCGGCAGGAGGCCAAACGCGGCCAGCGCCAGCCCGACGATGTTATACACAGCCGTAAAGGCAAGATTCATCTTGACCACGCCCATCGTCCGGCGGGCCATACGCAATACCTCAGGCACCAGCGTCCAGTCTTCACGCATCAGGGCGATATGTGCAGCTTCGATGGCGATGTCCGTACCGGCCGCGCCCATTGCAACCCCTACGTCCGCCTGCGCCAGCGCGGGCGCGTCGTTCACCCCATCGCCAACCATCACAACGGTGTGCCCCTGCGCTTGATAGGCTTTGACCACCTCAATCTTGTTTTCGGGCAGGAGATTGGCGCGATACCTGACGCCCAGTTTTTCTGCGAGCGCGGCGGCGGTGCGTTCGTTATCGCCAGTGAGCAGTTCGATGTGCTTCACACCGAGGGCGCTCGCTTCCGCGAGCGCGGCGGGGACTTCCGGGCGGAGGGTATCGGCGGCGGCCAGCACGGCGATGAGTTCATCATTGTGGGCCAGCCACAACAGCGTCTTGCCCTGCGCGCTCAGCGCGTCCAGTTCGGCGGCGATGGGTAAGGACTCCGCCCTGGGAATCAGTCGGCGGTTGCCGATGGCGATGCGACTTCCATTGATACTGGCGCGAACGCCCAATCCGGGAATGGCTTCAAAGTTCTGCGGTTCGACGAGCGGTAGATTCTGGGCGCGGGCGGCGGACCGCACGGCTTCGGCGAGCGGATGCTCGGAGTAGCGTTCCGCGGAGGCGGCCAGCGCGAGAACGTCAGAGGCGGGCCAACCATTAAGCGGGATGATGTCGGTGATTTGCGGCTGGCCGAGGGTGAGCGTACCGGTCTTGTCCACCAGGAGCACGTCGGCGCGCGCCAACGCTTCCAGATATTTGCCGCCCTTGATGAGCAGGCCGCGTTTCGCGCCTCCGCCAATCGAGGCCAGCATGGCGACGGGCGTGGCTAACGCGATGGAGCATGAGCAGGCGACGACCAGCACGGCGGCGGTGGATAACGGGTTGCGGCTGATGAGAAAGGTCAGGGCGGCCAATCCGACGACGACGGGCAGATAATA
>DAOTXG010000122.1:0-3579 GCA_034435515.1 Anaerolineales bacterium | reverse complement strand
GCTGCCATTCGTTTATTCGTTTAGTATTCGTTGACAGCAGAATTTGGGAAAAGACTTTGTGGACATCTATATCAATACAGCGCTGCCTCCATATATACCCCCTCCCCCTCGAATAAAGCGCTCTGGAAGTCGTAATACGGCTCGATGCGGCGGAAACCCAGGCGTTCGTAAAACCGGATGGCGCGTTCCTGCCGGGCATCCGTGTCGAGCCGGACAATCCGGTAACCGGCGGCGCGGGCAAAGTCAAACAACTGCTGGATCAGCCGATAACCAACCCCCTGGCCCTGGTAGGCGGGCAAGAGCCACAGCCGCTTGAGCTCACACATGCGGTCGTCCAGCCGGCGGATGGCCCCCGTGCCGACGACGACGCCGTTGTCGAGCGCGACGAGGAACAGGCCCTGACGGTCGAAATAGTGCCGTTGCACCTCGTCCACGTCGCGGAATTCGCCGTGCTGGTCGCAGAAGCGGACGATCTCTTCCAGCGGCGTGCGCCACTGAAAGATCCCGTGGGCGACAGAGAGGATGACCCTTTTGGCCTCCGCCGCCCGCTGGGGCTCGAGACGCCGGATCGCGACCGTGGACGAGGGTGAAGCAATGTAACTGAGGCCGCTCAACTGGGTCATGGTCGCTGTATCCTTTCCGGTTAGCTCCTCACCAACACGGCTCAGGCGGCGAGGTCGATCAACGACATGATATGCAATAGGCCCCAGGGCAGAACCAGTATGCCATCAATGACGAGGAAGTAATACCAGTTGGGCGCTTCGGTCTGCCCGTAAAACCGGGAAGCGGCGAGGGCGAGCGCCAGCGCGCTGGCAGCCAGCGCCGCCGTGAACCGGTTGACTCCCACCACGCCCAGTAGGGTGACGCCTGCGACAATGCACAACACCTGAACCCCGATCACGACGACTGGTTTGGAAGTGCAATTCGCAAACGTGCGAATCCCGGCAGCGCGGTCGCCCTCACGATCCTTGAGATCGCACAGGATGGCGTTCAGGATCATTAGAAGCGTGAAGCCGATAATCAGGCTTGCTTGCGCTACGTTCGCCGGGAGGGCGCCCATGAGTGCGAGTGGTGTGGTCACCACTACGGTTGCGACATAGATGGCTTTCAGGTAAGGGATTGCCTTCAACCGCCGTTTGAGCAAAGGCAGTTCGACGGTATAGGCCAGACCCCAGCCCAACCCCCATGTCAACCCCCACAGCACTTGTGGCTCATACACCACCAGCCCGATCAGAGCCAGAGCCGCTACGGCGAACAAGCCCTGAAACATGCGCCGATGACGCTCGATGTAACGCGCTGGGCTGAGGTCGTCGGCGGCCCCGGTTTCGTCTTCTCGATGTTTGAAGTAGCGATCCGACGCATACACGAGCCAAGTCACCAGGAAAGCCGCGCCCAACACCTCGGGTGGGGCATAACCCTTCAAGACTTCGGCGACGTAGGCCGTGATGAGTGTCACGATGAGCGCGATCGCAATCTGCCCCCCGATGAGAATTTCTGCTAACTTGCGCATAAGTCCCTCCGCGACTCCTTCAAGAAACCAGTTCGTCTTCACTCACGATCACCTGACGCGGCTGGCGGGCGTCCCAGGCCGCGCTCAGAAAATTGAAGAGCAGGCTGAGCAGGCACAGCAGGATAAAAATCGGCGATGCGTTCATGGGGCATGCTCCCGTTCGGTGAATGACGCTGGTCAAATGACTGATTGACCATAGCCTACCCAATGGCCGCTAAATTTCCGCTAAAAAATCGGGGTCGAGCGTTAAATGCGAGGGGATTGTGGAATTGTTCCGGCAGCCGCCTGGCTCCTCACCAGCGCGGCGTAACGCCCGCCCAGCGTCCGTGCGCAGACCTGTGAGGTCTGCTTCGCGAAGACCTCACAGGTCTACGCCCGAAACTGGCGAAGGATTTCCGCCGACGTGGACTAGGAACTCGTCTAAGAACCACTTCCCGTTTTCTAGCGTAGGAGCGGTTTGCAACCGCGAGGGTCGCGGCTACAAGCCGCTCCTACGGTTGTGAAAGTGCGCAAGTTATTTTTAGACGGCTTCTCAGGCCTTGCGAACACAGGCCTGCTTGAACGAATAAAGGAACACCGCGTCGGTGTGGCGCCGGACGATCTCGAGCTCCTGCTCCATCTTGCGGAGCAAGGCCGAGTCAACCGCTCCTTTCGCCAGCAAGGCCGCCGAGGCGGTATGAAACACTGCCTTCCAGAATTCCACAAAGCGGGCTCTCGCACCGGCCTCGGAGAGGCGACGATCCAACACCGCCTGGGCATCTCTGAGCCACTCTACTTTGAAACCGGCCTCCATCGCCAGGTTAGCCAGGTGGGCGCCGACATTCGGATGCCCGCCCAGTTCCCGCTGATACCCGCTGAACGCGCGCCAGTACTGGAGCGTGGCCGGGGACGATGGGGAAACGTAGAGCCCGTCGTTAAAGGCTTCGGTGCAGTACAGCACGCCGTTCGGCCGCAGCACGCGCCGCGCTTCCCGCAAAATGGCTAACGGATCGGCGACGTGCTCCAGCACGAAGATGATGTACACGGCGTCAAAGGATTCATCGTCAAACGGCAGCCGGGCGCCCGAGGCGTGGCGCACGCTCGCCCGCCTGGCGGTAATCTCGGTGCGGAGAACCTCACGGGCGCGCTCAACCTGAACCTCGGAAATGTCAACGCCAGTGAGGTGAATGTCTGGGTAACGGCGCAGCATGATCCGCATCTGCGCGCCGACGCCGCACCCGATTTCGAGGACCTGGCGGCAGGCCGAGAGATCGAGGTTAGGGTAGAGGTAAGGCTCTAAGAGTTCGCTCTGCCGCAGCAGGCGCTCCTGCTCGGCCTCGCTGTAGGTGTGAATATAGCCGGCCGTTTTCGGGGCCTCTTGCTTCTGTCTCCCGATCGGGCCTGCCGGCCTGACGGGGATAGAGGAGGGCAGGGTCTGGGTGGGCGCTAACATCGGATTTCCTTTCACTTGGTTTGACTGGCCCCATCTTACCGGGCCGCCGCTAAATCAACGCTAAATTGGGAGGTGGGGAGCGTTAAAATCGGAAAAGGGGTGTGGGAAGGGGGAAATGCCTGTCAGCGGATGGCTAGCGGATTAGCGGATGGAGGTCACTCCGGCGCCGCTTCATCCGCTAATCCGTTACCCTATCCGCTGACCGGCTGACCGGCTGTCCGTTGGCAGAGCCGCTTCGCATTAGCGGATAGTGGCCTGCAGCCAAAGTTTTGCGCGGCCCGTCAATAGACGGGCAACTTGGGGTCTACTTCGCGCGCCCAGGCGTTGATGCCGCCTTTGAGGTTCCTGATCTTGCGGAACCCGGCCGTGCGCAGCAAATCCAGCGCCCGCGCGGAGCGCCCGCCGGTGCGGCACATCAGCACGATTTCCTCGGTGGGGTCCAGTTCGTCCATGCGCGCGGCGAGCGAGCCGAGCGGGATGAGTTCCGCCTGGTCGAGGTGCGAGATGTTCCACTCGTGCGGCTCACGCACGTCAATGAGGCGGATGGGGTGGCCTTGCCGCAGCCGCGCCTCCAGGTCTTTGGCCGTGATGTCCCAGCCTTCGCCGGCGCTCTTCAGCGCCGGCTCGGGGTTCTGAG
>DAOTXG010000121.1:0-3168 GCA_034435515.1 Anaerolineales bacterium | reverse complement strand
TATCGTTCTGTCCCTAACGGAGTCAGCACTTCAAATCCACGTTCCACAAGATCCGCGGCGACCAGCAACTCGGCTTGTACTGACCGCTGCGACTTGGAGGATGCTGCTCTGGCCATTTAGTTGTGCTTTGCTGAAGCCATCGCCACAGACAACGTCCGGCATTATAACAGCCCCTCACGCATTTATCAACCGCCACAACGCCTCCGGCTTGCGCCGGAAATCTTCCTTGTTCGCTCGGCCCTCGCTCAAGGCTTCCAGGGTATCCATCAAAATCCGATTTGCCGGAGTGCGCACGCCAACGTCCGCGCCATGCCGCGCCACCGCCCCGTTCAGCCAGCGCACCTCGGTCTGCCCCCTCCCGGCGTGCAGGTCCATGTGAAACGACGGCATCTTGCGGCCCCGGCCCAGCGCCACGGCGCGCGTCAACAGGGGCTGGGTGACGAGGGGAGGCAGCCTCAAGCCGAAAGCCAGCGCCCGCACCGGCGTCTTCGGCAAGTCCACGGCCGGATGCTTCAGCGCGCGCATCACCGCCAGGCACTCGCGCATCATCGCCAACTCGACAGCGAAAGCGCGCCGGTCCGCGAACAATTCCGCTGCTGTCATGTCCAGGATCGCCGAAGTCGCATTGCCGATGAGGTTGATCAGCAGTTTTGACCACTTCATCGGCTCGGGGGCCGGGTAGCCGCGCGCGTCCAGACCCGCACGCTGGAGCGCTTCCACGATCTGGGCGCTGAGCGGATGCCCCAGCGCCGCCCCGACTCCCCGTTCTCGTTCGATCACGACCTCGCCTTCGCCGGGCTTGCTCACCGCCGTCGTCACCGTCCCGGCGATCACCCGCTCCGGCCCGAAAGCCTGCGCCAGTTCTGCCTCGTTGCCCACGCCGTTCTGCAAGCACAGAATAGGCGGCGGGTAGGCCGTCACCGCGCGCAGCTCCTCGATGGCGGCGGCGGTGCTGTATGACTTGAGCGCGAAGACGATGCAATCGTGCGGCCCGGCGGCCAACGCCTCGGCGGGCGAACTAATCGCCAGGACCTCGCGGGCAATTTTTTCGCCCTGCCAGGATCGCACATAGACGCCTCCGGTGCGAATGGCCTCCGCCGCCGAAGGGCGGGCGAGGAAAGTCACCTCCTGCCCCGCCGCCCCAAGGCTGCCGCCGATGTACAGTCCAATAGCGCCCGCGCCGTAAACCAGGATTTTCATAGATGACAAGGTCTTCGGTGCTGAGGCGCATGGAGTCAAGCAGCCAGCACAGGATCGGGGTTTTTCAGTGGATAGCCGGTATCAGGTCGTCGCCAGAGCTCAATGGCATCCCGGCACAGATTGGCAAACAGGCCGGGCCGTCGGAGTGGCAGGCTCTGGAATCGTTCCCAGCCGATGACCCACGGTGAGATGCGGACCGTGTATTCAATATCCGCATCATAGACAGGATTCCTGATTGCCGCGCGAGTTTGCCAATCGTCGTGCTCACGGATGATAAGCAAATCAATATCCGAGTCCGGGCCAAAGTCGCCCCGCGCTTTAGACCCGAAGAGGGCGATAAACCGGATTTCGCGGGGGAACCCGGCGACGACCTCGCGAGCGGCTTTCTCCAGCGCCTGTCGCTCAGGGAGGCTGAGGTGAGTCGGCAGCTTCATTCGATAGTCACCCCTTGCCCGCTCAAATAGCGCTTGATGGCATCCACAAAACGACGCGCGTTATCGAGATGTTGTTGCGCTAAAGAGCGATCAACCAGAGGCGCTGCGTCGTAGTCGCTCTTCTCACGCTCGTCCATCGCTTGATGGAACATGCGACCGAGTTCGGCCGGCAGCTTGCCCGTGCGGATGAAGTGCTCGCCAAAGGCGGAGATAACACCGGAATGTTTAGCGCGCTCAACGCTGACGCTGGCTAATGCTCCGGTGGCAGCATAGAACATTGCATAATAAGCGGTGCTGATAGTTCGCGCATAAAATTCGCCGTTAAATTCATGTTCCGCAGCACGGAGATCTTCGTCCGCCCGTTTCAGCCAGTTTCGAACTTGCTCTTGCAATTGCTCGTGCATGTGTCCATTATAGCCTGAATATGGCTGCCCGTTTCTCCTCCATAAAAGAATTCCGTTTAATCCGTTCAATCCGTTGACCACGACCACCATACTCGTCGTCACAGGCGTCCCAGAAAGACCAGCGCAAACAGCGTGGTGTTGTAAACCCCATGCGCCAGGATGCTCGACCAGACGTTGCGTTTCGACCAGTAAAACACCAGGTTGAAAACGACGCCGACCAGCGTAGCGATGATGAGACTTATCTGATCCTGGCGCAGATTGCCCAGTCCAAACAGGATTGAAGCGCCGGCGACGGTCAACGCCAGGCCCACCCGCGTTGGCCCGAAAAGAGCCTCCAGCCGGTTGAGCAGGAAACTCCGGTAAGCCAGGCCTTTGGCTAACGCGTGAATGATGCCGAAGGCAACGATATTTTGGATGAGGTAGCTCAAATCGCCCTGTCGCGCAGGG
Source organism: Anaerolineales bacterium (assembly GCA_034435515.1). Lineage (GTDB taxonomy): Bacteria > Chloroflexota > Anaerolineae > Anaerolineales > UBA6663 > DATDRS01. The sequence goes on along the minus strand of DAOTXG010000121.1, from coordinate 683 downwards.
GGCGCAGCCTCGGTCTGGAACAGAGAATAGAGCAAGGGAGTCAACAGCCCTGAAGATACCATCGCGCACAAGAGGCCGATGACGACTCCCTCCAGAGCCCAGCGTCCGCCCCCAATGGGCGGCTGGCCCAGCCCCAGGCTATCCCACGAGTCGCCCGAGAGCCAGATGAGCAAGGCGGCGAGCATGGCCAGTGGGATAGGCAGCCCCGGCGACCGTCCCTGTAAGACGAAAATGCCGGCGATAAAGATGGCAACCTGAACAGCGCTGCCCACCCGGCTGCGGAGGAACGCCCCGAGTCGGTTGAAGGGCGCGGCGGAGACGGGCGTTGTATTCACGTCAGCGTTGCTCCTATGAAATGGCGCGCGCCGCGCGCGAAGTCGGCGGCGGGCATGGGGCGTTTGCCGGGTGGATGAACTTCGAGCAGCGTCAATCCCCCGGAACCGCTGACGACGACCGGGCCTTGTTCGCCGGGTACGACTTGCCCCGGCCGACCAAAGACTGAATCCACGACGGCGGCGCGCAATATCTTCAACGGCTGGCCCTGCCACAACGCGAACGCGCCTGGCCACGGGGTGAGGGCGCGCACCCGGCGTTCCAGTTCGGCGGCGGGGCGGGCAAACTCCAGGTGGCCGTCTTCCTTTTTGAGTTGGGGAGCGTAAGTCGCGCGGGCCTCGTCTTGTGGC
>DAOTXG010000120.1:0-3534 GCA_034435515.1 Anaerolineales bacterium | reverse complement strand
TCCTGGGTCTGCAAGGCGAGTTGAAGGAGGCTTTTCTCCACGCCCACGGCGACCTGTTGGGGGTGAAGTTCTGGAGGCAGATGCAGGCGCGGCTCCGGACGGGCGAGATCATAGATTTGTTTGCCTACCGCCAGAACCGGCGGTTGAGGCGGGAGCAGACGGATTAGAGCATATCCCTGGCTGATTACGGCTCTTTTTTGTCAACGGATTGAACGAATTGAACGGAAAGAAAAAAACGGACTGACCGGCCTGAGTAAAACGGCCTGGAAATTCCTGGCTTGCCCAAGAAAGGCCTCCGCATGAAAAAGTCCTCCGTCACCCTCGCCACGCTAACCCAGGCTGCGACCCTCGCCGATCTGCAGTTCACCGACGCCGAGCGCAAACTGATGCTCGCCGACGTCCGACGGCGGATTAAGCGCTACCGGAAACTGCGCGCGGTGGAATTGCCTAGCCACATTCCGCCGGCCCTGGTCTTCGATCCGCGCCCGCCGCCGATGACCTTCGAGACTCATCGCTCGCCGATCCGATTGAGCCGGGTGCGCCCTCCGCGCGTCCCAGCCGACCTGGAAGAGCTGGCCTTCCTGCCGGCGACACATCTCTCCGCGTTAATCCGTTCGCGGAAAATCACTTCCGTCGCGCTCACCCAGATGTATCTGGAGCGACTGAAGCGTTACGATCCGGTTCTCCAATGTGTCGTCACCCTCACCGAAGACCTGGCGCTGACCCAGGCCCGCCGGGCGGACAAGGAAATAGCGGCGGGTCACTATCGCAGCCCGCTGCACGGCATCCCGTGGGGCGTCAAAGACCTGCTGGCGACGCGCGGCATCCGCACCACCTGGGGCGCGGGACCTTATCGAGATCAGGTCATAGATATGGACGCCACCGTCGTGCGCCGCCTCGCAGAGGCCGGGGCCGTGCTGATAGCGAAATTGACGGTGGGCGAGCTGGCCTGGGGCGATGTCTGGTTTGGCGGACAGACAAAGACTCCCTGGGATATCAAAAAAGGCGCCAGCGGCTCTTCGGCGGGGCCGGGCGCAGCCACGGCCGCGGGGCTGGTGGGGTTCTCGATCGGGACCGAGACGTGGGGGTCCATCGTCTCACCCTCCACCCGCTGCGGCGTCACCGGCCTGCGCCCGACTTTTGGCCGCGTGAGCCGCCACGGCGTGATGGCTTTGAGTTGGAGCATGGACAAGATCGGCCCCATGTGCCGCTCGGTCGAGGATTGCGCATTGGTCTTCAACGCCATCTACGGGCCGGATGGCGAAGACCCGACGGTGGTGGATCTGCCTTTCAACTGGGATCCGAGCCTCCGGCTTTCCGACCTCCGCATCGGCTACATAAAAAAAGACTTTGCCGAAAAGCCCGCCGAGCGCACGAATGATCTCCAGACCTTGAAGGTCCTGCGCCGGTTGGGCGCGAAGCTGATCCCCATCGAACTGCCCGATTACCCGTTTGACAGCCTCTCGCTCATCTTATCGGTCGAGGCCGCCGCCGCCTTCGACGAACTGACGCGCACCAATCGGGACGATCTTCTCGCGCGGCAGATCCGGCGTGCCTGGCCGAACGTGCTGCGCCAGGCGCGGTTGATCCCGGCCGTGGAGTACGTACAGGCAAACCGGGTGCGCACCCGGCTGATGCGGGATATGGCGGCGCGGATGGAGGAGATTGACGTATACGTGTCGCCTTCGGTCACCGGGAACAACCTCCTGCTGACTAACCTCACCGGGCACCCGGCGGTCGTCCTCCCCAACGGGTTCACGCCCAAGGGCTATCCGACCAGCATTACCTTCACAGGCAAGTTATTCGGAGAAGCGGAAGTCTTGTCAGTTGCGAGGGCCTATCAAGACGCCACGGACTTCCATCTCAAACGCCCGCCGTTAACCGTTCGTAGTGCGCTACGGGAGTAGCGCGACTGCTGACAAGCAAAGCGAAGCACTGGCGTGCTTCACTACGAACAGTGACTCGCCCCGTTCGTAGTGCGCTACGGGTGTGCACGCAAAACATGTCAGTTGTCGTGGTGTAGAGACGCCCCGATGGGGCGTCTCCCGGAGACGTTCCACCGGAACGTCTCTACTGGGCGCAAGCGCCGTGCTATAATCCTCATCATTCTCAATTTGAGGAGCGATTCCCATGCCTTACCAATACCTCCGCGTTCCCGAGGGGGACAAGATTACAATTCAGGACGGCAAGCTGAATGTCCCCGATCATCCTATCCTCCCATTCATCGAAGGCGACGGCACCGGCCCGGACATCTGGCGCGCCGCGGTGCGCGTGTTCGACGCCGCCGTGCAGAAAGCCTACGGCGGCCAGCGCCGGATCGCGTGGATGGAAGTGTATGCGGGCGAGAAGTGCTATAACCGGTTCAACACGTGGCTGCTCGACGAGACCGTGGAGGCCTTCCGCGAATATCTCGTCGGCATCAAGGGGCCGCTCACGACGCCGATTGGCGGCGGCATCCGCAGTCTCAACGTGGCCCTGCGCAAACTGCTCGACCTGTACGCCTGCGTGCGCCCGGTGCGCTGGTTCAAAGGCGTGCCCTCGCCTGTCAAGCGCCCGCAAGACGTGGACATGGTCATCTTCCGCGAGAACACCGAGGATATTTACACCGGCATTGACCTGGAGAATGGGAGCGAGGACAACCTCCGCTTCAAGCAGCTGCTCAAAGAGCATTTCCCGAAGGAGTACGCCAAGATTCGCTTCCCGGACACGGCCGGCATCGGGGTCAAGCCGGTCTCGCGGGAGGGGACCGAGCGGCTGGTGCGCGCGGCGATCCAGTACGCGCTGGGCAACAACCGCGGGAGCGTGACCCTGGCCCACAAGGGCAACATCATGAAATACACCGAGGGCGCGTTCCGCAATTGGGGCTACGCGCTGGCCGAGCGTGAGTTCGCCGACCGGGTGTACACCTGGGAGCAGTGGGAAGGGACGAAACGCGAGCAGGGCGAAGACGCGGCGAACGCCGAACAGAAAGCCGCGCTGGCCGCGGGCAGACTCCTCGTCAAGGACGTGATCGCCGACATCGTCTTCCAGCAGACCATCACCCGCGCGACCGAGTTCGACGTGATCGCCACGATGAACCTGAACGGCGACTACCTCTCGGACGCGCTGGCGGCGCAGGTGGGCGGCATCGGCATCGCGCCGGGAGGCAATATCAACTACCTGACCGGCCACGCGGTGTTCGAGGCCACGCACGGCACCGCGCCGAAGTACGCCAACCAGGACAAGGTGAACCCTGGCTCGGTCATCCTCTCTGGCGAGATGATGCTGCGCTACATGGGCTGGCGCGAGGCCGCCGACCTGATCATTCAGGGCATGAATGGCGCGATTGGCGCGAAGACGGTGACCTACGACTTCGCCCGCCTGACTGAAGGCGCGAAGGAAGTGAAGTGCAGCGAGTTCGGCGAGGCGGTGATCGCGTGGATGGACGGGAAGGGCAGTCATCAGATGTCAGTTTGAAGGAACGTCTATCAATGCTTGTACTCTCGGCTGGCCGTATTCCGCTCCGCCTGTTTTGACGTGCAGGTTGGGCAGAAT
>DAOTXG010000119.1:0-10070 GCA_034435515.1 Anaerolineales bacterium | reverse complement strand
GCCGCCGCCCTCCGCTACTGCCGCAACCTGGAGGCCGACCGGCTGGTGGTCGTCATCCTGCCTGACTCAGGCTCGCGTTATTTGAGCAAGGTCTTCGACGACGACTGGATGCGCGAGAACGGCTTCCTCGAGTCGGCCTGGGCCGAGGCCGCCGCCGCCGACGTGCTGGCGACGAAGAAACTGCGCGAGGTCATCATCGCCGGGCCGGGCGACACCGTCAGCGCGGTCATCGAGAAGATGAAAGCGCACGACATCTCGCAGATGCCCGTCCTTTCGTCTGACGGCCGGCTCCTGGGCCTGGTGACCGAGGTGGACCTGCTCAACCATATCGTGCTGGGCGACAGGCATAGTCCCGGCGACCCGATCACCGAGCTGGCGCGGTCGGACGTTGCAACTCTCGGGCCAGACGCCCCGCTGGAGAGCCTGATGTCGGTCTTCGTCAACCGCCAGGTGGCGATCGTGGTGGATGAGGGCCGGGTGGTGGGGATTTTGACCAAGATTGACATCCTGGATTATCTGGCGTCGCACTCGAAATAACGTGTTCCGTATTGCGTATTGCGTATTACGGAATACGCAATACGCAATAGGTCCCCCAGGGCCGATGACTACTCAACTACATCCGTCCCAAAGCACCGACACTCCCGATCTGCGCATCCTCCCGCTCGACTCGCTGGTGGAGCACGAGTATAACGACGCCCAGCGCACCGCCCCGCTTGCCCAGCGGCTGGAGGTCGAGGGGGTGCTCAAGAACCCGCCCATCGTCACGCCCCTCGGCGAGGGCGACGCGCGCTTTGTGGTGCTGGACGGCGCGAACCGCACCACCGCGCTGCTCCACCTCGGCTACCCACACATCCTGGCGCAGGTGGTCAAATACGAAGCGCCTTACGTCGTCTTAAGCACCTGGCATCACGTCGTGACCGGCATCAGCGTAGACGGGTTTAGCGGCGAACTTCAAACCGTCGGCGGGCTGGAGTTTTTTCCGACCGACCTGATCCGCGCCCGCGCCGGCCTCGCCAACCGCGACTTTCTTGCCTACCTCATCCGCGCCGATGGACAGGTGTTCGCCGCCCGGCCCGACGCGCCGCACCGGAGCGTGCACGAGCGCAACCGGCTGTTGAACGCGATGGTGGACACCTACCGGGAGCGGGGCAGGTTATTCCGCGCCACCACCGACAACCTCGACGAGGCCCGCGAGCGCTATCAGGATTTGACCGGGCTGGTGATCTTCCCGAACTACGACTTTGCCGAGGTGCTGACGCTGGCCCGCGACGGCGAGCTGCTGCCCACCGGCCTCACCCGCCACCTGATCCAGGGCCGCGCCCTGCGGACGAACTATCCCCTGAGCGAGTTGAAGTCGTCCGATTCACTGCAAGCGAAAAACGCCCGTTTGCAGGAATGGCTGAAGGGGAAACTGGCGTCAAAGGAGATGCGGTTTTATGGAGAAAGCACTTACCTGTTTGACGAATAGGGTTTTTCGCCACGAATTACGCGAATTAGCGCGAATTGACGAACGGAGAGGAGAGGATTCGGCATTTCGACACCGGCGGTTACACTAAAGTGCCCCTTCGGGGGAAACCGCGCCCGCTACGCGCAAAGCAAAGCCAGCCTTCGCTGGCTCAAATCCAATCGGCGTAGGCCGATTTCGCCTTGTGTTGCTGCGATTTCAATCGCCGGGGCAATTACCGAATGCTCTCGAGAGATATATCAGGTCAGCCTATGCTACCTCTACTCGAAAGTTACTTTGACCGCCTACAAAGACTCCACCGCGACGCCGAGGCGGCGCTCGACGGGCTGCCGCCCGAGGCGCTCGACTGGTCGCCTGGCCCCGACGTCAATTCGCTCGGCGTGGTGGCCACTCACCTGGCCGGCTCCCAGCGCTATTGGATTGGAGACGTAGCGGGGCAAGACCCCTCGGGCCGCGTGCGCGAGGAGGAATTTCGGACGCGAGGCGTAGACGCGGCGGCGCTTAGGCAGCGCCTGGCGGCCGTGCTGGCCCACAGCCGGGGCGTGCTGGAGAAACTCACGCTGGACGACTTAGATGCCCGCCGCACTTCGCCGATGGACGGGCGCGAGGTCACCGTGGGGTGGGCCATCGCTCACGCGCTGGAGCACACGGCGGTGCACGTGGGGCATATGCAGTTGACACGGCAGTGGTGGGAGCAGTTTAGCCTTAGCCGCTAAACGTGCTATACTCCCAATTGAGGTTGACCAGCCGTGTCGCTCAAGACGAGAGGAAGCCCATGTCCAATCAATCTCCCAATGAAGCGCTGGAAGTGAATTTGAAGTGGCCTCTTGAGGACGGTCTGCAAGCAGTTTATGCCAATCAGTTCGCCATTGCTGGGGCAGGGCCGGAGATAATAATTGTCTTCGGAGAATTCTTGCCTGTTGGTCTGGTTAATCGCTCTAAAGAGGAAGTGGCAGATTATCTCCAACGGGCTACAGTGAAACCGGTAGCCAAAATTGTCGTGTCGCCGGCGGGGCTGGAGGCCTTCTATAGCCTACTCAGGGGATATATGGATCAAAGGACACCTGGTCAGTGAGTGAATTGTCTATGGCGGACTTGACGTTGAACTCAGCAGATTTCGGCGCAGCAGTCAAGGCTAACGGAAACTTCCTGCCCATCGCCGCGACGGCTGGCACAACCAACCGAATTGCATATGTACCGCCAGCCCAAAGCCAACGAGTCATCATCCCGTCGGTGAAGGCAGCCGGCACTTCCATCAGGCCGGCGGGCGTGACCAGTAGAGGCGCAGTCATCGGTCGGCCACAGTCACCTCTATCGCCTACGGCCTTGGAACTCCAGGCCCGGCTTCGGGCGCGCTGGCCAGCAGTCATGGCGCGGGCGAGGGAACTTGAGAAAACTATTCCTGATCCCGTTCAAGCTATCATTGATCTACTGGGTAACCTGCCGGGTGACTACGCTACCTGGCGAGAGATATTAGATGAACCTTACGGATAAGCGTCATGCCGCCTATTTTGCGGGACATCCGCGATCTTAACGCGCCGCTTCCAGAGTTTATTGTTCTGGATACTAGTCTAATTTTGGAACTCCATCCCGTTTCCTCCTCGGCCAATTCTAATCACACTCTCGCAGTCAATTTTCTCAATCGCCTGAAGTCCGAAGCCCGGCAGACGCGTGTGAAGCCCCTCTTGCCCCTCTTGGCTTTTGAGGAGTGCTATTTCAAAATCTGCCAACTGATCCTAACCGTTTATGGCAAGAGCGCTGGCGGCATGAAATGGCATGATTATTACAAGCAACATCCGCTTACTATTCGTAGCATTCACCCGGTCTTGATGCAACTCTATCAGACTCTGCTCAGTTTCCCGATTGAGATCGCTGAGCCTGAAGACTTGGCGATCTACCCCAAAGGTCGGGAGCTATTGCTCGCGGCGCGAATGGGTGATCTGATAAACCAGTTTGCCATCTTGCCTAAAGACGCGACGATCCTGGCCGAAGCTGAACGGCTCGGCATCTACGCCGTAGCCACGCTAGATAGAGACTGGTCCCGCGCTGACGGCTTTACGGTGTTTGCTCCCCTCTAGCCTTCCTACCCCGGGCTGCTTCCACGCCTGGCCGCCTTATGCCCACCCTCACCTGGATCGGCAAAGAAGCCGTCGTCAATCACGACCAGCGCCTCCCCTATCGCCTCCTCCACTGCAACGGCGATCTCTCGGTGGGCGAGGCCGGCGAGGGCAACCTGCTCGTCGAGGGCGACAACCTGCACGCGCTCAAGGCGCTCCTGCCCTATTACCGCCGGCTCGTGAAGTGCATCTACATTGACCCGCCTTACAACACCGGCAACGAGGGCTGGGTGTACAACGACAACGTGAACTCCCCGGAGATCAAGAAATGGCTGGGCGAGACGGTGGGCGGCGAGGCCGAAGATTTGAGCCGGCACGACAAGTGGCTGTGCATGATGTACCCGCGCCTGGTCCTGCTCCGCGAGTTCCTGCGCGACGACGGCGCGATCTTCATCAGCATTGACGACAACGAAATTACAAGTTTACGTTACATGATGGATGATATATTCAGCAGGCGTAATTTCGTCGCGCAGATCATCTGGCAAAAATCTTTCTCGCCAAGGAACAATGCGCCCACATTCTCAGAATCACACGAATATATTCTTTGCTACGCACGAGATGCTGATGCCCTTACGATCAACCGTCTCCCGACTTCTGAACGCCAAAGAGCAAGATACTCAAATCCAGATAGTGATCCGCGAGGCGATTGGACAAGTAGCGACTTGACGGTGAGTCTTGTCTCAGGGCAAAGAGGACAACAATTTCAAAAGACCGGCAAAGGGGCTAATCTATATTCGGTAAAGTCCCCTTCTGGGCGTGAACTCACTCCACCTTCAGGGCGTTGTTGGTTGTTTCCAAAGGAGAAGTTTCTTGAACTTGATAAGGACAATCGAGTTTGGTGGGGCGAAAATGGATCGAATATGCCGCGACTCAAGCGATTTCTTATCGAGATTCAAGGCGGCTTAGTTCCACAAACCATTTGGCTTTTCAATGAGGTAGGCCACACACAGGAAGCAAGTCAGGAGATAAAGGAACTATTTCCAGAGAAGCAAGGGGTTGCTTTCCCAACGCCAAAGCCAATACGCTTGCTTCAGCGGATTCTTCAAATCGCCACCGACAAAGACTCGCTGGTGCTGGACTCCTTCGCCGGGAGCGGCACGACCGGACATGCGGTTTTGCAACTCAACAAGGAAGACGGCGGCAACCGGCGTTTCATTTTGATTGAGATGGCGCCGGAAATCTGCCGGAACATCACGGCGGAGAGGCTGCGGCGGGTGATTGAGGGGAGACCTTCCGGGTCTTCGCGAAGCAGACCCGGAAGGTCTGATGCCGAAGACGGACTCGGCGGCGGTTTCCGCTATTGCACGCTGGGCGAGACGCTGTTTGACGAGCGCGGGCAGATCCGCGAGAAGGTGAGGTTTGGCGATCTGGCGCGCCACATCTTCTTCGCCGAGACGGGCGAGCCGCTGCCGGGCCGCGCCGCGGGGCGCGCGCCCTTCATCGGCGCGCACAACGGGACGGCCTATTACCTGCTCTGGCGCGGCGACGGCGCGGGCAACACGCTCGACTCGGCGGCGCTGAAAAAACTGAACCAGCACGACGGCCCGAAGGTCGTATACGCCGACGCCTGCCGCCTCTCGCCCGCGCAACTGCAAGCACACGGGATTGTGTTCAAGCAGGTGCCGTATGAGGTGAAGGCGGGTTAATTTCCAGACCTTCGGGGTCTCCGAGACCCCGAAGGTCTAACGGATATGCTCACCCTCAAACACTACCAGCAGTCCGCGCTCGACGCGCTGCGCGACTACCTGGCGCTGGCCCGCGCGACCGACGCCAAGAAAGCGTTCATCTACCAGACCGAGCGGCCCTATCATTCCGTGCTACAGCTGCCCGGCCTGCCCTACGTCTGTCTGCGCCTCCCGACGGGCGGCGGCAAAACGCTCATGGCCTGCCACGCGGTCTCTATTGCTGCCCGTCACTACCTGGCGCAAGACCACTGCGTAGTGCTGTGGCTCACGCCCACCAACACCATCCGAGAGCAAACGCTGGCCGCGCTCAACGACCTGCGGCATCCCTACCGGCAGGCGCTCCACCAGACGCTGGATAACGTCGCCGTCATGGACTTGAGCGCCGCGCTATCGGTCAGCCGCCCCACGCTCGACGGCGGGACCGTCATCGTCGTGTCTACGCTGGCCGCGCTCCGCGTGGAGGATACCGACGGGCGCAAGGTCTACGACGAAAACGGCGCGCTGCTGGCGCACTTCGAGAACCTGCCGGAGGCCCTCGCCGCCAAACTGGATTGCTACGAGAACGGCAGACCCATCCCCTCGTTTGCCAACGTCCTGCACCTGCGCCGCCCGGTCGTCGTCATGGACGAGGCCCACAACGCCCGCACGGAACTTTCCTTTGATACTCTGGCGCGCCTCAATCCGGCCTGCATTCTGGAATTCACCGCCACGCCCGTTCAACCGCCCGCCCCCAGCCCCAGCAACGTGCTGTATCAGGTCTCGGCCTACGAACTCAAAGCCGAGCACATGATTAAGTTGCCCATTCGCCTGGAGACGCGGGGCAACTGGAAAGAAGCCCTCGCCGCCGCCATCAGCCGGCGAGCCGGATTGGAAGAACTGGCTCAGGCCGAACGCGAGAGCAGCGGCGAATATCTCCGCCCGATTGTCCTCCTGCAGGCCCAGCCCCGGAGCAAGCGCGGCGACACGATCACCGTCGAGGCGGTCAAAGAGGGCCTGAAAGAATTGGGCGTCGCCGAAGATCGCATCGCCGTCGAGACCGGCGAACTGCGCGAAGTGAAGCAGTGGGAGGCGGCGCACAAGAAAAGCCTGTTCGACGAAGCCTGCCCCATCCGCTTCGTCATCACCGTGCAAGCCTTACGCGAGGGATGGGACTGCCCCTTTGCTTACGTATTGTGCTCGGTGACCGAGATGGGCGCGCAGACGGCGGTCGAGCAAATCTTGGGGCGTATTCTGCGGATGCCTGGGGCGGCGCGCAAGCGCCACGACGCGCTCAACCACGCCTACGCCTTTGTCACCTCACAGCGCTTCATTCAGGCCGCGCAAGCCGCGCACGGCCTCACCGAAGCCCTCGAAGCCAACGGCTTCAGCCGTTTCGAAGCGCAAACCGAAGTCCAGGCGGTGCAGACTGCGCTCCCCGGCGGCCTCGGCCCGCTCTTTGTCCCCGCCGAAGCCGCACGCCAAACCCAGGCCGAGCGCGGCGAAACCTTCTCCGTGCCGCAGCTGGCCTTCTGGGACGGCGGCGAACTCTGGCCCGTCCCTGAAGGCCGTGAGCTCGAATTCCCGTGGCAGTTGTCCAACTACGACGCCGCGTTGAGCGCCGACGAGTTTCCCGAGGCGGCGACGACGGACCGGGCTTTTGAAGTGGACGTGACGGAACAGGGCAAACTACTCCCTCGCTTTGTGAGCGAACTGCGCGAACAACTCTACCTGCTCGACGCCGGCCACACGACCACGCTGGACGAACTCGCGCTGTGGCTTGACCGGCGCCTGCCCGACCGGCGCGACATTCCCCAGGCCGAGTCGCACCTGTTCTTGATGAAAATGCTCACCCAGCTGGTGAATGGGCGCGGGCTGGCGCTGGAACGCCTCTCGCGCGACCGCTACCGCCTGCTGGCCGCCGCCGCGCAGAAAATCCAGGCGCACCGCGACCGGGCGGCAAAGGCGGCCTTTCAGCCCATGCTCTTTGGCCGCCCGCCGGCCAAACTGGAAGTCAGCGCGCAGCGGGTGTTCACCTACAACCAGGACCTGTACCCCGCCAATGAACTCTACGAAGCCGCCGTTTTCCAGAAGCATTACTATCGCGCCGTCGGCAAGATGAACGGCGAAGAGGCCGTCTGCGCCCAACTGCTCGACTCCCTGCCCAGGGTCAAAACGTGGGTGCGCAACCTGGAGCGCCAGCCCGACTTTTCTTTCTGGCTCCCGACCCCCACCGACAAGTTCTATCCCGATTATGTGGCCCTGCTCGACGACGACCGCGTGATGGCGGTAGAATACAAAGGCGCGTTCTCAAAAGAAAAGGACGACGCCGAAAAGACCGCCATCGGCAACCTCTGGGCGGCGCGCAGCAACGGCCGGTGCGTCTTCCTGTTTGTGAGAAAAGAAGACTTTGAAAGCCAGCTCAGGTCGGCAGCCAGTTAGGCCTGCCGAGACCTCCAGACCCTAAGGGTCTTCGAGACCCTTAGGGTCTGGACAAGATCACCGGATGAGACCTTTGGGGTCTCCGGGACCCCAAAGGTCTGGACCACTGGATGCCATAACCCATGCCCGACACCCTCCTCCTCAACGCCAACATCCACACCCTCGACCCCGCACGCCCGCATGCGACCGCGCTGTACATCCGCGACGGCAAGATTTTGGCTGTGGGTTCAGACGACGAAATCCGCGCCCTCTCCCTTGCTTCCCCGCCCCCCCGCTCCGAAGTCATTGACCTGCACGGCCTCACCATCCTCCCCGGCCTCGCCGACGCGCACCTGCATTTCGAGTGGTACGCGCTCGGCCTCCAGGCGGTGGACGGCGAGACGCCGACGCTGGACGAATGCCTGAGCCGCGTCGCTGCGAAAGCGCGGACCACGCCCCAGGGAGGCTGGATCACCGGGCTGGGCTGGAATCAAAATGTGTGGGGCGCGTTCCCGGCGGCCGGCGACCTCGACCGCGCGGCCCCGGCGCACCCGGTTCTGCTGCGGGCCAAGTCCGGGCACGCGGGCTGGGCCAATTCACTCGCGCTGAGGCTGGCGGGCATCACCGCCGCCACGCCCAACCCGTCGGGCGGGGAAATCCAGCGGGACAACCGGGGCGAGCCGACGGGAATCCTGTTCGAGGACGCGATGGACCTGGTAGAACATCTCATCCCGCCCGCGACCCCGGCGCAAGTGGCCGCGGCGATGCTCCCGGCGATGGAGAACGCCTGGCGCGTGGGGTTGACGAGCATCCACGATTTCGACGGACGCTCGGCGTTTATGGCCTATCAAATGCTCAAGGAGGAGGGGCGGCTGGGCCTGCGCGTCGTCAAGCAAATCCGCGTGGCCTATCTCGACCACGCCATCGGCCTCGGCCTGCGCTCCGGCTTCGGCGACGACTGGCTGAGGGTGGGCAACGTGAAGGTGTTCCTGGACGGCGCGCTCGGCCCGCAGACGGCGAGCATGATTGAGCCTTACGACGGGCAACCCGACAACTACGGCATCGTCGTCACCGATAAAGAGACGCTTTACGAGTACGCGACGAAAGCGGCGAAGCACGGGCTGGCGATGACGGTGCATGCCATCGGCGACAAGGCCAATCACGATTTGCTCGACGTGTACGAGACTATCCGCGGCGAGGAAAAAAAACGGGGAGGGGCAGGCCTTGCGCCTGCCCTGGGGCAACCGGACGTCGGGGCGGGCCTTGCGCCTGCCCTGGAACGACCACACGGGGGACGACCACACGGGGGGCGACCGCAAGGGTCGCCCCTACGGCATCGGTGCGAGCACGTCCAGATTTTGCACCCGCAGGATTACCGGCGGCTCGGCCAGCTCGGCGTCGTCGCCTCGATGCAGCCCATCCACGCGACGAGCGATATGCTGATGGCCGACAAATACTGGGGTCTTCGACGGAGCGCGGGCGCATACGCCTGGCGCACGCAGCTCGAGGCGGGCGCGGTGTTGGCTTTCGGGAGCGACGCCCCGGTGGAGAGTTTTAACCCCTTCTGGGGCATCCACGCCGCCGTCACCCGCCGCCGCGCCGACGGCTCACCCGGCCCGGAGGGGTGGTATCCCGAACAGCGGTTGACCGTCGAGGAAGCCTTGCGCGGGTACACGCTCGGCGCGGCCTACGCGGGCTACATGGAAGACCGCCTGGGGTCGCTCGCGCCGGGTAAACTCGCGGACCTGGTGGTGATTGACCGCGACATTTATACGTGCGAGCCGATGGAGATTAAAGACACGGTCGTGCTGGGGACGATGATCGAGGGGGAATGGAAGTATTCGCGCAAATTCGCGTAATTCGTGGCAAAAACCTCATTTCCGCTCGGCGTCCACCCGCGCCAGCTTCACTTCTAAGTCACGCCAGATGTCCCGCATGGACTCCTCGACATAGGGATACGCCAGCCAGGCATTGGCCAGACCGAACAGCCCGCCAGTGAGTGTGCGCAGCAGAGGCGTGCTTTCGCGCGTGGGCAGCCAGCCGAAGATGAGCAAGGTGTTGTAGGGATACTGGCTGAAGAGTTGCGAGAAACCGTCGAGGGCGATCGGCCCGACGCCGAAGGCCATCCACGCGGCCCAGTGCAGGGGCTTGAGGCGGCGGCGCACGAACGGCAGGGCGTAGATCAGGCCGCCGAGCAGGATCGCGCCATAGATTGCCACGTCGCGCTGGCAGAACGCCACCTTGTAGCCCACGCGCTCGTTGCCGACGAAGGCGCGCGAATCCCAGAAGCCCCTGGCGTAGCCTGACGGTTCTTGATAGTCCGGGTCAATGCCGGAATATTGTCGAAAGATGTCGCGCGGGTAGATGGCCTGCTCGCCGAAGAGATACCACGAACGGTAGCCGAGC
>DAOTXG010000118.1:0-4585 GCA_034435515.1 Anaerolineales bacterium | reverse complement strand
CCTCAGGCGTCCCACCGGGCGTCTCACTCGTCGCCGATGCCTCAGGCGTCGCACCGGGCGTCTCACTCGTCGCCGATGCCTCGGGCGTCGCACCGGGCGTCTCACTCGTCGCCGACGCCTCGGGCGTCGCACCGGGCGTCTCACTCGTCGCCGATGCCTCGGGCGTCGCACCGGGCGTCTCGCTCGTCGCCGACGCCTCGGGCGTGCCCACCGGCGCCCCGCCTGTTACCACATCGCCGGGTGAATCCCCGGTGGATTGACTGGCGCCCCACATCGTCGGCAGCGAGGTCGTCACGCCGCCCGTGCAGACGCCATAGCCGAGGCGGATGACCAGGTCTTTGACGCCGTCGCCCGTCGTGTCGCCCGGGACAGGCAAATCCAGCAATTCCAGCTGTAACGCGGCCGGCGGCAGGCCGAGCTTGGACTCGATTACACCTTCCAGCTTCTGCAGCGACCGGGGCGGCGTGATGGCGGGGAGTTCGGCGGTGTGGCGACCCTGTGAGTCGGTGAACTCCAGGCCGATGGTGAAAGAACCGAGGCCGCCTGGCGTGGTCACCTGGAAGGCGGCTTGCTGCGTGGGCGTGACGCCGACGGTCGCCGCCGCCGTCGTGTTGGACACGACCGTCCCGCCGTTAATGCTCCAGGTGACGCTCGTCGCCTCCTCGTCGGCCCGCGCCTGGCAGTAGATCGTCGCGCCGACGACCGCCCCGGCGAGGCCGCCGGTTGAGTCCGGGTTCACGCCGCACTGGATCATCGCATCGGGGACGCCCGTGCGGATTTCGTCCAGGGCAGTCTGGA
Source organism: Anaerolineales bacterium (assembly GCA_034435515.1). Taxonomy (GTDB): domain Bacteria; phylum Chloroflexota; class Anaerolineae; order Anaerolineales; family UBA6663; genus DATDRS01. The sequence goes on along the minus strand of DAOTXG010000118.1, from coordinate 3,787 downwards.
TATCTCTGAACTGTGTGAGCAAGTCCTTGGGGCTGACGCCGACGAGCGGCAGCTGCGTCTCCAGCGCCGCGCCCACGCCGGCGCCGGTCAGGTCGTCCGCCAGCGTGACCAGTTGATCGAGGTTATCCAGGATGACGCTCAACAACGCCAGCGGGTTGTCCGAGTCAATGTCGAAGACCTTAAGGCTATTATTGAAGTCCGCGGTGGGCGTGACGAGCAGGCTGGAAGTCAACGGGGCGCAGTTCGCGCCGAAGACGCCGGGCCAGTTGAGGGCCGCCCCAGCCGAGGCGAGCGTGGCGGGCGGCTCGCCCGTCGTCGCGGTCGCCCGCAGCCCCGCCGACATCTCCACGTTGCAGGTTGGGCTGATGCTCGTCGCCAGGTCGGTCATTAATTCGCGCGCGCGGATGGCGTCGTCAATCGTGACCACCCCAGCGCCAGCGTCCACCGGGATGCCAGGCGCGTTAATATCCAGCGCCAGCATCGGTTTGGACGGGTCGGCTCGCCCAATGTGGAAGGCCGTCCCAGGGGCAGCCGTGTTCTGCGCGCCCTCGCCGGCGATGCTCACGTCGAGGAAGCCGATGCGCCCTTTGAGCGCCACCGTCGCCGAGATCAATACATCCGCCTGTAATTCGTATTGGCCGGCGCCGTCGCGGACCTGAATGAAGAAGCGGTCTTCTTCGCCGGTCGGGAACACGCCTTCGTCGCCGGGGGTGATGTCCGCCGGGTCCTCGACCAGGATCACGCCGAACGTCACATCCAGGCCGACGTTGTTGGGATCAATGGCGACGCTCGCGCCGCTGTCCGGGCTGAGGCCGATCAAGCGAGTCGTGGAACTGATTTGATCGCCGAAGTCCAGGTCGCCTCCGACCGGAGCCGGGTCGCTGGTCTTGACGATGTGGTAGGTGAGGCTCCGGGTGGTCGGGTTGTAATTCACCCCAACCGAATCGAGGTCGGCCAGGTCGGTCAACCTGTCCACCAGGCCCTGCGCCGAGCGAAAGATCGGCTTGACGGTGTGGGGGACGCCGCCTGGGTCGGTGAACTGCAGGACAACCTCCGGGCTGCCATCTGCATTCAACGTGAACGCGGCGTTAACCGTCGGGTTGGTGCCGACCGTCGTGGACAGGGTCCCGTTTGCATCCACGTTTCCATTGGCGATGCTCCACGTCACGGTCGTGGGGTTTTGGAGTGTGACGGCCTGGCAATACACCTGATCACCCGCCGACAGGTTCGAGGCGTCGCCGGTGGGCAGGTCGGTGTCGTTCACGCCGCAGACGATGGCCGCGTCGCCCTGCTGATGGAGGAAGTCAATGAGGGGCTGAGCGAACGCGAAGGCGTCGCCGAATGATTGCTGAAGGAAGGGGAGACGCCGGTCGCCCGCCGTCTGCGCGGCGATCAGCCCGGCGGCCACCTGGCTGACCCCGTTGAGCATCCGCAGCGGGTCCATGTGCGTAAAGTCGCCGAGCGGGCCGAGGCTGGACGTCAGGGTGGGACTGAAGACGTCCGTGAGGCTGGCATCGGCCAGCGAAATCGAGCCGCTCAAAGCGTCCAGCGGCGCGGTAGCGGAGAAGTTCAGCGTCGCCTCGACGTCATTGCCCGGCGCGTTGGCGAACCCCGCGCTGAACAAATCGGCGGAGGCGGTGCTGAACCATTCGTCCTGGGTAATGCGCCCGTCGCTGTCCGGGTCGTGGAGGCCGATTTCGAGGTCGCCGTTGATGGTCGCGGCGCCGCCGACCACGATATCGGCAAAACCCAGCCGGCTGTTGAAGCCCAGCACCGGGCCGCTCGCGGCCAGGGTCACGTCCAGCGTCGGCTCGCCCGCGACGTAAAAGGCGAGTTCGGGGGTGGCCGGGAGTTTCGTCTTATCCAGCTGGAAGTTGAGGGTGGAGGCGAGGCCAAGATTGACCGGGAGGCCGCCGCCATTCAAATTGACTGCTCCGCCGTCGGAGAAGACGACGACCGGCGTGACGACGCGGCTGGCGGCAATCGTGAAGCCGACGTCAATCAGATCGGGATTTGCGTTGGGCGCAACCGTGACCGAACTGAATGTGACGTCCACGCCGCCATAGTTGTCGTCCAGGCCGTCAATCGCCAGGGCCAGCGCGTCGAGGTCGTCGTGGACTGTGCTCAACCCGGCAAAGGCTGCGCTAAACAGGCTGCCCAGGCGTAGCGCGTCCGGGCCGCCAGGAGCGAGCGTGGTGAGAGGCATCGCCTCGCCCAGTTCCTCGAGCGCGCCGAGGTCGGTCAGCCTCAACCCAAAGTTCTTGAGGCCCAGCGCAATTTCCTCGGCGTTGGCGTCCACCGCCTGCACGGTCCCCTCTGGCGTATATAATAGTGACAGGACCTGGCCGAGCACGAGTGCGATTCGGATGAAGCGTGACATCTTCTGACTCCCTGGTGTTCAGTTTAGGTCAAACGAACTTTCCGACTGGGTAGCGCTGGCGAGTGGGTGATATTCTGAATAGAAAATAAAACGCGCCGTCTTTTGCTGGAGCGAAAAGTTGACGGGCGCGATGCGAGTGTGTCTCCTTAACGAACGTCAGAAAGGGAAATGTTATGAACAGGTTAGCATAAAACGCCTAACAAAGTCAACAAAGTTAGAATATTGCTCGCCCCGTATCCTTTGCCAATTCTCAACGATTAAGATACTATCTCAGCGCCAGCATGAGATCACACATCCTCTCCACTTCACGCCGTCTGCGCCTCCAGACTCAAACGCCTCGCCTGGCTCGGCCTCTCAGCCAGCACATCCGCCGCCTGCGCTGGCAGGCGCCGCTGGCCGCGCTGGCGCTGGTAGTGGTTTATCAGGCCGCGCAATACCTCTGGAGGCCGCGCTCCAAAGAATGGGAACTGGCCGTCGAGACTCTGCTGTATGGTGTGGCCGGCCCGGCGCTCGTCTGGCTGGCCCTGGGCTGGATGCAGCACAAAGCGGCCCTCCACGAAGCCGCCGAGGCCGAGCTCGTCCGGGCGCACGCCGAACTGACGCGCCTCAACCAGCGCATCTCCTTCTTGCTCAAAGTCAACCAACGCCTCGGCGAAGCGAGTGACGAAGAGACGCTGGCCGCGCTCGCCCTGCAGTTGCCGGGCGAGGCCGTCCCGGCCGTCGTCGGCTGCGCGCTCGTGCGCTTCGACGATCACCGCCAGCCGATGCCGGTCGAGTATCGCGGCGCGCTCGACGAAGCGGCGCTGACGGCGTGGCACAAGCATCTCTCGACGCAGGGGGTGCGGCTGCAGTGCCAGGTCTGCCAGCTGCGCGCGGCCCGGCCCGGCCAGTTATGCCCGGTGTACGAGTACTTGCCTCTGCCCACCGCCGACCGGATCATCTGCCTGCCGCTGGAGCGCAATGGGCGGCAGTTCGCCATCCTCGGGTTGTTCATCGCCGCCGGGCAGGAACTGACCGACGCCGAGCGCGACCTGCTCGACGCGCTGACCGGCGAGATCGCCATCGCTATCGAGAACACCCGGCTGCGCACGCAGGAACTGGTCACGCTCTACGACATCAACGAAAGCCTGCAGCAGCGGCTGGGCTTCGACGGACTGCTGGCCCGCATTCTGACGCGCACGATGGAGGCCAGCCGCGCCGACGCCGGCCTGCTGCTGCTGCTCGAGCCGGATGGGTCGCTGGCGCCTTACGCGGCCTCCGGCGAATGGCGCGAAGCCGGTTCGCCGCCGCTCGTCGAAAGCCTGGCCGCTGGCGCGTTGCGGGAGAAGAGCGGCGAGCCGGTGGCCGCGACCCTGCGCGGGCAGACGCCGGAGGCGAATACCGCCTCGGTCCTGTGCGCTCCCATGC